>JBDSRC010000168.1:0-16385 GCA_039929505.1 Gemmatimonadaceae bacterium | reverse complement strand
AGTTGGCAAAAACTTGCCCGCTCGAATCGTGGTCAAGCACGAGGGCTTCAACCCCTTCAACTCCGTAAAGGACCGGATCGGCGCCGCAATGATCGACGACGCCATCAGTGCCGGGAAGCTCCGAGCGGGAATGGTCGTCGTAGAGCCGACCAGCGGGAACACGGGAATAGGCCTCGCGTACGCGGCCGTCGCGCGCGGGTACCGCTGCATCTTCACCATGCCCGAGACAATGACGATCGAGCGCCGGAACATGCTCCGCGCCCTCGGCTGCCGTGTCGTGCTGACCGAAGGCCCCAAGGGAATGAAGGGAGCGATCGCGCGCGCCGAAGAAATCATGTCGAGGCTTGGCGCCAGGGCGTGGATGCCGAGGCAGTTCGACAATCCGTCAAATCCGGCGATGCACTATCGGACGACGGGTCCGGAGATATGGGAAGCCACCGATGGCGCGATCGACGTCTTCGTGTCAGGCGTCGGGACCGGCGGGACGATTACCGGAGCTGGGCGTTTTCTCCGCGAGAAGAACCCGAAAATCCGCATCGTCGCGGTGGAGCCGGCCGAGAGTCCGGTACTCTCGGGGGGAGAGCCATCTCCCCACAAACAGCAGGGAATCGGAGCGGGATTCATCCCGGGAAATCTCGACACGAAGATCTACGACGAGGTCATTCGCGTCACCAACGACGACGCAATTCAAACGGCGCGCAAGCTCGCTCGCGAAGAGGCGATCTTTGCCGGAATATCATCCGGGTCGATCACCTGGGCGGCGCTGCAGGTAGCGGCGCGGCCCGAAAATCAGGGCAAGCTGATTGTTTCCGTGATCTGCGATTTCGGCGAGCGCTACCTGTCGAATCCTGTCTACGCCGAGCTTCCTGATCCGGATTTTGCGGACGTCGAGAAAGAGCTGTCATGAATCAGCGTCTCGGTGTCAGGGCGCACCGGTATCGTCGCTGTCTACGGGCGTAACGGCCGACTGATCCTCTTCGCCCGTGCGAATGCGGTAAACCTTTTCCACGGGCAGGACGAAAATCTTTCCGTCACCGACGTCGCCCGTCGTGCCGGCCGCGAGAATCGCGCGAACGGTCGGGCCGACGAAGTGGTCCGAGACGGCGATCTCGAGCCGAACCTTGTCGTGCAGCTCGACTTTCACCGTCATTCCCCGATACGTCTCAACTTCCTCCAGCTCGCCTCCGTGTCCCTGCACGCGGCTGATAGTCAGGCCGCGCACCTCGGCCCTGTATAGCGCCTCGAGCACATCGTTCACCTTCTCCGGTCTCACGATCGCCACGACGAGCTTCATCTCGGGGCCTCTCTTCTTTCTGGCTGAACGAGGATGGCGCCTTCGCCCCTGCTATACGCTTCCTCTCCGTGCTGAGTGACATCGAGCCCGATGCCTTCCTCGCGCGAGGTCGCGCGCAGTCCCGCCATCAGCACGATGAGCTTGAGAATCAGGTAAGTGCCGGCCGCGCTGTAAACGATCGTCGCCGCCACAGCGAGGGTTTGCACGCCAAGCAGTGATGCATTGCCGAACAGTGCTCCATCGGTTGCCCCATTCCATGCGCGCGAGGCAAACACTCCTGTCAGCAAAGCTCCAACCACACCACCAACGCCGTGAGCGGAGACGACATCGAGAGAATCGTCGAGACTCGTGCGCGCTCTCCACAACAGAGCGTGATAGCTGGCGGCAGCGGCGATTGCTGCGATCACAATCGCGGAAAGCGGACCGACGAATCCTGCTGCCGGAGTGACAGCAACCAGCCCGACGACGATGCCCGTTGCTGCTCCAACCGCGGTCACCTTTCCGGTTCGCCTGAGATCGAGCAGGCTCCACACCACCAGCGCTGACATCGGGGCGAACATTGTGTTGACGAACGCCAGCGCCGCCGATGCGTTAGCTCCGAGCGCGCTCCCGGCGTTGAACCCGAACCAGCCGAACCACACGATGGCGGTGCCGAGCAGCGTGAATGGAACGTTGTGGGGGACGATTGCCTGGCGCGCGTAGTCCTTGCGCGCGCCAACCACCAGCGCGATCACGAGCGCGGCCGCCGCGGCGTTGATATGGACGACCGTCCCGCCCGCGAAATCGAGCGCGCCCAGCTTTCCCAGCCAGCCTCCGCCCCACACCCAGTGCGCTACCGGCGCGTAGACCACGATCGACCAGAGAGTGATGAACACCAGGTATGGTCCGAATCGCATCCGCTCGACGATTGCGCCGGAAACCAGCGCGGCGGTGATTACCGCGAACGTTCCCTGATATGCCATGAAGAGCACGTGGGGGATCGAGCCCTTCGCTTCGAGGCCGACGTTGGACAGAAGCGAGAATCCGGCGCCTCCGATCCAGCTCGAGCCGTCGGCGAATGCGAGTGAGTATCCGATCAGCGCCCACGCGAGCCCGACGAACCCGAGTGCCATGTAGCTCATCATCATGGTGTTGAGCGCGTTTTTCGCGCGCACCAGTCCGCCGTAGAAAAAACCCAGCGCCGGCGTCATGACGAGCACCAATGCCGTGGACATGAGCATCCATGCGGTGTCCGCCGCGCTTATCGCTTCGGCGGGAGGCAACAGGTTACCCGGGCGTGGAGTGACATCGGCAAAATATGCATCGGGCTGGGACCACGCGCTTGTTCCGCTCCAGTCACGCCACGCTCATCTTTCCCTTCCACCATGCCACAGCATCATCCAGCGGCCGAGGCGTCCGACGGGAGTCCCAGCAGAGCGCGAGTGATCGCCGGCTCCGTTCTGGCTCCGGTGGTTTTTGCGGCGATCCTTCTCGCGCCAACCGCGCTTCCGATGCCTGCCCACCGTCTCGCCGCGATTCTCGCTGCGGTGGTGGTGTTGTGGGTGACCGAGGCCATCCCGATGCCGGTCACGGCAATGCTCGGCGCCGCGGCCGCCGTGGTGCTTCGCGTGGCTCCGGCGAAGGAAGTCTTCGCGCCCTTCGCCGACCCGCTGATGTTTCTGTTCATCGGCGCGTTCATACTGGCGCGCGCGATCACGCTCCACGGGCTGGACAGGCGGCTGGCGTACGCCGTGCTTTCTCACCCGCTCATAGCAGCGAGCCCGCGACGTATCCTGTTCGCGTTCGGCGCCGTTACGGCGTCTATCTCGGCATGGATATCCAACACCGCGACTACGGCGATGATGTTCACGATCGGCCTCGCGATTCTCGCATTTCTTCGCGACGCGGAGCGCGAGACCGGAGTCGCGCTGCACCCTGCCTACGCGACCGTGCTGATGCTGATGACATCGTTCGCCGCGTCCGTCGGCGGGCTCGCCACACCGGTCGGCACACCGCCGAACGTGATCGGGATTGGGTTCATGCGCAGTGAGCTCGGTGTCGCCTTTCCGTTCTTTCAATGGATGATGATCGGCGTGCCGATAGTGATCGTCCTCTTCCTGTTTCTGTTTTTCCATCTCGACCAGGCAAGCTCCAGCGGGCGTGTGAGATTCAGCGGCCTGACCGCCATGCTCGAGCGAGAGAAGCAGGGTCGCACCTGGAGCCCCGGAGAAATCTCGACGCTGTTCGCATTCTCCCTCACCGTCGCTCTATGGGTGCTGCCGGGAATAATCGCGATCGTTTTCGGGGAAAAGAGCGCAGCCTACCGGCGGCTGATCACAATGGTCCCCGAAGGCGTTGCCGCGGTGATCGGAGCCTCGCTGTTGTTCCTTCTGCCGGGAGGCAGGGGCGAACGTGCCATCAACTGGCACCAGGCAGCCGAGATCGACTGGGGAATTGTGCTCTTGTACGGAGGAGGATTCGCGCTTGGCGTGCTTTCCTTCCAGACCGGATTGGCGGAAGCGATGGGACGATCATTGCTTGCATGGATGCCCTCGAGCGGCGACACCGCGCTTCTGGTGGGCTCGACGCTGATCGCCGCCGCGTTGTCCGAGGTAACGTCGAACACGGCGTCGGCGAACATGATCGTGCCGGTCGTGATTTCGGTGGCGCAGGCAGCTGGCGCCGACCCGCTGGCGCCCGCACTGGGCGCGACGATGGGGGCGAGCATGGGATTCATGCTGCCCGTATCGACCCCATGCAACGCGATCGTATATGGGTCGGGAAAGATTCCACTCGGCAAGATGATCCGTTACGGCGCCATACTCGATGTCGCCGGGGTAATCGTCATCATCGCGTTCATCAAGCTGCTGCTGCCGCTGGTGCGGTGACGGGATCGGCGCGCCCGATTTCAGCGCCCGGGTATCTCCAGGCTGCGACTGGCGTCCATTTCCCGCAAAAACCGGCTCGAGACACTCGACCAGTCGTAGCGGTCGCGCGCGAGTGTGGCAAACTGCTCGCGATATCGCGGCGCTTGCTCGAGTGCGCGCGGTATCTTGCGGCCGAGATCCTCGACCGTGTTTTTCGGATCGAGCTTCATGATCTCCGCGATTTCCGGCGCAATTCCCTCCGCTACCGCATCGATGCTCGCGGCCATTCCGCCAAAATAGGTCCCGAGCGGGAAGCATCCCGATGCCAGCGCTTCAAGAAAGACCAGCGGTCCGGCCTCTCTCACCACCGACGGAAAAACACCGACGTCGCAGCAGGGAAAGAGATGGCGCAGCTCGCTGTGCGTGAGGTATCCCGTGAAGACCGCGGTCTCACTGGAGAGAACGCGTTGCGCCGTCTCGAAGTAGTTTTCGAGAGCGCCATCTTTCGCGAGCTTCGCGTAGAACGACTCGACATCACCGAGCGACGATTCGCCGTGTGCGGAGTCGGCGTTCCCTTCGAGCGCGCCGCCGTTGCTAACGATCAGCTCGACGATGTCGCGGCGGCCGTTTCGGAGCGCCCAGATGAAAGCTTCCATCGCCTCACGCAAAGGCCCATGGCCAACGATGACGACACGGAGCGACGGCGTTCGCTCCATCGCGACGGGGAGTGCGGCGACAAGCGATTGAATCCCTTTCCATGCAATGAGCCGCCCGACAAAAAGCAGCGTCGGCGCAGTGGTCCACGGCACGCTCGCGAGCTTCGCGTCGGCATTTTCATCGGGACGTTTGCCATCATAATGCGACGCGGCGCCCAGAACCCTGAGCAGATCGTCCAGATCGCGAACGCCGGGCATGGCCCGGAGCATTTCGTTTTCCTCGGCTACTGTCTTGCCGCGCGAAAGCGGGGCCAGCGAAGCGGACAGCTGTGAAATGTTTTTGCCGCGATCATTCCGCGCGATCGGCTCGAAGTCCGACGTGTCCACGCCCAGGTGCAGATCGGACAGCTTGGACTCCAAGCCATCGACGCCGGCAAACACCTTCAACACCCGCCCGCGCATCTCGTCACCGATGACGAAGATCCGGCCCGTCTCGGCGAAAGCGCTGGATGCATAGCGAAGGAACCTGTCGTCCTTCTTCACCGCGTACTCGATGTCGCTTCCGTGCGGCATCACCGTGAACGGGATACCCACCCTCGCCCGAATCCTCTCCGCGACGGTCGGCATCAGCACTGCGTGATTCGCGTGAATGACCGAGATGCGCTCTGCCTGCGCGATGTCCGCGACCACCGCCGCGTTCCGCTCGATGTAAGACTCGAGCTCCTCCGTTGACAGATCTATCATCGGGACGACGCGCGAATACTGCTCGTATTTGTCCCATACGAAGACCGGGAGCGTCCCGTCCAGCTCCGGCTGGTGCAGAATGCACTTACCCGGATAGCTGGTCTGTCGTGAAAGCTTCTCCTCGACCGTGCCATCGCGGTGGTGGAAGTACGCGCCGGCGATGAAGTCGTAGCGGTCGGGGTGGTTCTCCTGACAGACGAGATGGACGTCTTCGCCCATGCGGCAGAGCGAGCGCACAACGGAGCGCGTCCAGAGATTGCTGCCGGAGCCTTCAAGTAGCCAGCCGTGCAGAATGCACAGCATTTTTCCTAACCCCCGTCCTGTTTGGCCGCGCTTGGAAGGGACAAGGTGAACTGCGAGCCTTTCCCGAGGGTGCTGGTCAACGTGAGATCCCCCTTCATTGCGTGGGCCAGATCCCGGCTTATCGCCAGGCCGAGGCCGATGCCGCCACCTCTGTCGGCGAGGCTCTCCTTCAGCTGAACGAACGGTTCGAAGACCGCTTCGAGCTTTTCACGCTCGATTCCGATTCCCGTGTCGCTGATCTGCATGCTGACCGTGGCGCCATGCGCCATGCACTCGGCTTTGATGTGACCACCCGATGGAGTGAACTTGATCGCGTTTGACAGCAGATTCACCAGGATCTGCGTCACCCGCTCGGGATCGCCTCTCGCGATCAGACTGCCATCGCCCGACATGCCATCGAACACGAGTCCCTTCTGGGCGAAGAGCGGCTCGATCAGATCGATGGCATGCTTCATCGCGTCGCACGCGTTAACGTCCTTGATGTCGTACGAGATGCCTCCGCTTCCTGCCCGGGCGAAGCTGAGGATCTCCGTGATCAGCAGCGTCAGGTGCTGCTGATTGGATTTCACCCGTGCAAAATCGGCGCGCTGTTGTGGTGTTACCGGCCCGCGCAGTCCCATGTCGAGCAGATCGATGTAGCCCCCGATCGCGTTGAGAGGCGTCCGCAACTCGTGGCTCATCGCGCCGAGAAAGGCGGTTTTCGCTCTGTTCGCCGTCTCGGCGCTCCGCTGAAGCGTGACCGCGAGGTCGTACACCTGCGCGTTGTCCAGCGCGAGCGCGCCGCGACCAGCAAGATCTTCAGCGAGGTCGATGTCTTCGGGGCGGTACACAAACCCTGGCTGAGAGTTGACAAAAGTGATCGCCCCGAGAAGCTTCCCCCGCGCGATGAGCGGGACGGTGAGGAGTGGCCCTAACCCGAGCTGACGCAGCGCGGGCAGGTGCTCGGAGCCATGAGCGCTCGCGGCCAGCTTGATCTCGACATCCTCGGTAATCGTCAACGTGCGCGGCTCGTACAGCATCGCCGCGGCACCAAAAGGATCGTTCGGTTCCGGCTGCCATCCTGTTTCCAGCTTCCGGGCGATGATCTGCTTTTCCGGATCGGAATGGTAGATGCCGAGCCGGCGGATCGCGCCGCTGTCGTCCAGGATGTCGACGATGCACCACGCACCAAGCGTTGGGAGGACAAGCCTGGTCAGCGCGACGAGCGTGCTTGCCTGGTCAACCGATTCCGCCAGAAAACGGCCGGCCTCCGCCAGGAAAGCCGCACGACGGCGAGCTGCTTCTGACTCTTCAGCGGATCCACGCTCGCGCAGCGCCGCGAGAATCATTTTCTCGGCTACCTGCCGCTGCAGCTCCCTTGAATCGCCTGATACGCCTGGCTCCCGAATCTCGATACCAAGCGCGCTCGTCCCCCCGTGCTGCGCGACGACAGGCCAGACATTCACGTGAAAGCCAATCTGCGCATCGGGGTAAAGATCGATGGGCTCGTCGACCAGCTCCCTGCCGGCGTCGAATGCACGGTCGAGGGTCGCGCGCAGGCTCCGGCTGCCAGAAGCATTTCCTGCCGTCGCGACCGGTTCGCCGATGCGATCTCCAATCCCCAGAGAGGCAAGCCGCGAGAAGGCGGGGTTCGCGTAGACGACGATGTGCTCCCGACCGCTCGTCACGGCGAAGGGCATCGCCGAATCCTGGACGTAACGCTGCAGCGCTGCCTGAATGGAGAGCTCAGTGGCGCGAGGCAGCACCTGGCGCGGGTAGCCCATTCGACCCTACTTGCTTCGCTTCGCGCGCGGAGACTTGGCGCGAAGCGTCGGCACCCCCGTGATGATCCCGTCGTACTCCGTGAGCGCGTCACCCACCACGACCCCGGATGGAGTGAGCTCGTATAATCTGAACTCATGGCTGTGCTCGCTCCCGCGCATCTTGATCACCGCCATCACGCGCCGAAGCTCTCCTTCCATCTCGACGTAGCGCTGGACGATGATCTCGTCCGTGATGAACGAGACATTTTCCGTCGTGAAGCGCGCTGCCCGAAATCCGTCCGAGAGTTCGGCCGTCATGAACACGGTGACGCCGGTGGCGGTGAGCGTGCCGACGAGGCGGTAGAAGGATTCACGGAAATCATCCCGGAACGTGGGAGCCAGTGCCACTTCGAATCCCGACAATGAATCGATGACGACGCGCGTAGCGCCGAGACGCTCTACTGCCTCCAGGATGGCGTAGAGCGCTTCATCCACGGAAAGATCCAGCGGGCGAAGGTATATGAGCTCCAGCTTTCCCGCTTCGACCATCTCTCCGATCCGCAGATCGCGCGAGCTTGCGCGGGCGAGATACTCTTCCGGATACTCCTCGAATATCGCGATTACTCCACTCTCCCCCTTCGCGAGGCCGGCGACCATGAACTGAGTCGCGACGGTGGACTTGCCGCTGCCGGCAGGGCCGGTGAGCAGGACCGCGTCACCGGAAATGACGCCGCCGCTGATCATCGAATCCAGACCGGAAACTCCCGTCGACAGCCTCTCGCGTTTTTGAGGAGCCCTCTGGCTCGTCTGCTCCGGGATGCGGGGGAAAATCCGGAGTCCGTCTTCGGAAATCCTGAAAGTGTGGAGCCCGGGCATGTGGGACCTGCCGCGACTCTTTATCACCTGGAGCTTCCTGACGACTGAATTGCGATCGGTCGCCTGCGAAAGCCAAAGCACTCCGTCAGCCACCGTGAACACCGGACTGCGCTGCTCCTCGGTGGAATACTCACCAAGGAGAAAGGACGTCACCTCCCACGTCGTCAGGTGATGAGCGAGGCGCTGCACGAATCTGTCGAGCTCGAAGATCGCTCCACCTTCCGGCTGGTTGGGATGACCGGCAATCGTCCGGAATGAGTCGACCACGACAATGCCCGGCTTTGTGCTTTCGGTCTCGGCTATGATCCGCTTCAGAACCTCATCCAGGTCCCTGTCAAGGACCTCGGAAGTGAGATTGATGAACTGGATCGCGGATCCCGCCCGCTGTGCATCGAAGAAGCGGAATTCCCGCTGGTACCGCAGCATCTTGATCGTGGGCTCGCCGAGAACGGTGAAGTAGAGGGCAGGGCGCTCCACTGTTGCGTTCGCGAACAAGATCTGGTGCGCGAGCGTTGTCTTCCCCGAGCCGGGCCCGCCGGCGATGAGGTTGAAAGAGTACTCAGGCAAGCCGCCGCCGAGCACAACGTCGAGACCAGGAACGCCGCTGGCAATGCTACGGATCTGCGAGCTCGTTTTCATCAGGCTTCCTCCTGCCGGCGGTCGTTCTCAGAATCAGCGCGACTGAGGGACGCCGCGCTCCGCTCGATCAGTTTCATCGCCATTTCATTTCCAATGAGGCGGCCGAGAATCTCGACCAGGATTACGATCATGGATTCGAGCGCGGTGGAGGTCGCCTGATCTCCGAAAGCTTTGGCGCTGTCGGTAACGCCGTCGACATAAGGATGGGAATCAAGGCGCAGCTCGACGGGCGTCAATGCGGGATGCTGGAGTTGCGCCTCCCCGAGTGCCCGCAGGAACAGCGCGTGGCAGCCGTCTCGCCCGAGCCAGCGCGAGAGCTCGAGATAGAGGTGGCCGCTGGCATTGGCGGCGGCGCGCGCTGAGGGCGGCCCGGATGCCTGTTCGAAGCGTCCGTTGCCGATCAATTTGCGAGCGAGCTGTATCGCGGAGTCCGAAACCGTTGGGGCTTCCTATCAGTCTTGCTGCCAAGTTACTCGGGGTTCGGGCGCTATTCAACCTGAGCGTACGTTTTCGCACGGCGTTGCTCTCCCCAGCCCCTCAGAGCAGCTGCTAAGGGGGGAACACTTGGCTAATCGAAGGGCATTCCGTTAGATTTATCAGATAGATCGTCACTGATCGCGCGCGGGACGATCCCACCAGCCCGCACTTCCGATCCGCCTCCAGATTGGCGGAATCTCGGCGCTACTGGCGACGCCTCTTTGCTCCGCTGGCGGCACATGAAAGACAAGGTAGTTCCCAGCATCGCTTGGTCTGACGATCTGATCGCCGCCGACGACGAGCTGCTGTTCGCGTTCATCGACAACCTGCGCGGATCGGTCCTGGCAAGGGTTGCGGCCGGACAACGGGATGGCGAGTCGCTCGGCGACATCGTCACAGAAGTCCGCGAAATCGTGCGCCGTGAGAGCGAAGCGGCCGAATCGACAGGCGCCCTTTCCCGACAGTCGAATAGCGGGATTTCCCGACAGGCACTTGCCTGGTGCATCGAGGCCTATGAGCCCGCCGCGCCATCATCAATCAATTGAGGATCACCATGAACAACTACAAGGGAATCTCCGCCGACGATAAGCACCGGATCGTTGCGGCCCTCAAGACCCGCGGCGCCGGCAGCTGCCCGCGCTGCCAGAACAGCCAGTGGACGGTCAGCGAGTTCTCGCGCATCGAGGTGCAGGCAACGATGGCCCGCAACAGCGTCGAACGCACGACGATCCCCGCCGTAATGATCGTGTGCGAGAATTGCGGCTTCATCTCGCAGCATGCGCTGCAGCCCCTCGGGATCTGGCCGCACGCGAGGGCGGATGTGACGAGCCCGGCCAGCGATTCAAAGAGCGAAGGCGGTCTGATGTCACCGAGACAACTGTGACCCCCCCGAAGGCATCGATACCGGAGCGCCGCCACACACCGACAGTCCCGCGCCGCGAGGTCGGGTCGAAGAAGGGTCGTAACACCGACGAGGGACGCGCCAAGGCGCTGTTGAACATCGGCGCCCTCCAGAGCGCCATCTTCAACAGCGCCAATTTTTCCAGCATCGCAACTGATGCGAAGGGTGTGATCCAGATCTTCAACGTCGGCGCGGAGCGCATGCTCGGATACTCGGCCGCCGAGATGGTGAACAAGATCACCCCTGCCGACATCTCGGATCCGCAGGAAGTCATTGCGCGGGCGAAGGCCCTGAGTGTCGAGCTGGGAACTCCGATTACGCCTGGGTTCGAGGCGCTCGTCTTCAAAGCCTCGCGCGGGATCGAAGACATCTACGAGCTGACCTACATCCGCAAGGACCGAAGCCGGTTCCCGGCAGTCGTGTCAGTCACTGCTTTGCGGGACGCCGAGGACGCGATCATCGGTTACCTGCTCATCGGCACGGACAACACGGCACGGAAGCAGGCCGAAGAGGCGTTGCTCAAGGCAGGCGCGTTGCAGAGCGCGATCTTCAACAGCGCCAACTTTTCCAGCATCGCTACTGATGCGAAGGGTGTTATCCAGATCTTCAACGTCGGCGCCGAGCAAATGCTCGGCTACATGGCTGCTGACGTCATGAACAAAATTACGCCCGCCGACATCTCCGATCCGCAGGAAGTGATCGCGCGCGCCAAGGCGCTCAGCCTCGAGCTCGGCGAGGCGATCACTCCGGGCTTCGAAGCGCTGGTGTTCAAGGCATCTCGTGGAATCGAGGACATCTACGAGCTGACATACATCCGCAAAGATAAGAGCCGCTTTCCCGCAGTCGTTTCCGTCACAGCCCTGCGTGACGACGAAAACGCGATCATCGGGTATCTCCTGATCGGAACGGACAACACCGCCCGGAAGCAGGCGGAAGAGGCGCTGCTCAAGGCAGGCGCGTTGCAGAGCGCGATCTTCAACAGCGCCAACTTCTCCAGCATCGCTACCGATGCGAAAGGTGTGATTCAGATCTTCAACGTTGGCGCCGAGCAGATGCTCGGGTACACGGCTGCGGAAGTGATGAACAAGATCACTCCCGCCGACATCTCCGACCCAGAGGAAGTGATTGCCCGCGCCAAAGCGCTGAGCGTGGAGCTTGGCGAGGCGATTACGCCGGGTTTCGAGGCGCTGGTGTTCAAGGCGTCGCGCGGTATTGAAGACATCTACGAGCTCACTTACATCCGGAAAGACCGAAGCCGGTTCCCGGCGGTCGTGTCGGTAACGGCTTTGCGGGACGCGGAGAATGCCATCATCGGTTACCTGCTGATCGGCACCGATAATACTGCCCGGCAGCAGGTGGAGGAAGAGCGCAAAAAGCTTGATCAGCGCCTGAGGGATCAGCACTTCTACAACCGCTCGCTGCTGGAGAGCAACATTGACGCGCTGATGACCACCGATCCGCGCGGCATCATCACGGATGTGAACAATCAGATGGAAAAGCTCACCGGGTGCACCCGCGATGAGCTCATCGGCGCGCCCTTCCGGAACTACTTCACCGATTCGGCGCGCGCGGAAGCGGGAATCAACCGCGTGCTCGCCGAAGGCAAGGTGACCAACTACGAGCTGACCGCGCGGGCCCGCGACGGGACTCTCACGGTCGTTTCGTATAACGCCTCGACCTTCCACGATCGGGATCGGCGGCTCCAGGGCGTGTTCGCATCGGCGCGCGACATGACGGACCTCAAGAGCATCGAGCACGCGCTCCAGCAGAAGTACGTCGAGCTGGAAGACGCCAGTCGCATGAAATCTGAGTTCCTCGCAAACATGTCGCATGAGCTGCGAACTCCGCTCAATGCGATCATCGGCTTCTCCGAGGTGCTGGGCGACGGACTTCTCGGGGATCTGACAGAGCAGCAGCGAGGATTCATCGGAGACATCTTCAGCAGCGGCAAGCACCTGCTGTCGTTGATCAACGACATTCTCGACCTGTCCAAGGTCGAAGCTGGCAAGATGATTCTCGATCTCGAGCCGGTGCAGATGTCAGGGCTTATCGCAAACAGCATGTCGATCATCCGCGAAAAGGCCGCCAGCAGGCGCATTCAGCTCGTAACGGATGTCCCTGCGGATCTTGGCTCCCTCGGCGCGGACGCCCGCAAGGTCAAGCAGATCGTGTACAACCTCGTCTCCAACGCGGTGAAGTTCGCGAACGAAGGTGGCCAGGTTACTCTCTCCGCTGTCCGGGTGCCCCGTTCCGCCGTCGGCCGTTTCAAGGGGTCGGATACGTCCCGGACTTTTCCACTCCAGGAGAGCAAATTCTCCCAATTTCTCGAGATCAGGGTGACCGATGTTGGAATCGGGATATCGCGGGATGGCCTCGACCGCCTGTTCAAGCCATTCAGTCAGGTAGACAGCGGGCTCGCGCGGAAATTCGAGGGCACGGGACTGGGGCTCGCGATGGTCAAGCTGCTCGCCGAGCTGCACTGCGGGTCAGTCGCGGTGGAGAGTACTCTCGGGGAAGGGTCGTGCTTCACAGTGTGGCTTCCGTTTCGCCCAACGGAGGAACCGGTTCTGGCGGCGATCAGGACCCCAACCAGCAATCCCAAGTTCGTCGACGGCGCGCGCATCGCTCTGGTCGTTGAGGACGATTTCAAGTCCGCGGATCTGATTCGCCTGCAGCTGGAAGCAGAAGGGTTCACAGTCATCCATGCGCCCACGGCGGAGAACGCGCTCGAGCTGGCGTCGCAGCAGGTGCTCTCCCTGATCACGCTGGACATCATGTTACCCGACATGGATGGCTGGGAGTTTCTCAGCCGCATCAAGCAAATCCCCGCCCTCAGCAACGTACCGGTAGTGATCATTTCCATCGTCGCCGACCCGGGGAAGGGATTTGCCTTGGGTGCAGCGGCCGTGATGCAGAAACCAATCTCACGGCAGGAATTGTGTGATTCGCTGGTTGGGCTCGGCCTGTTTCCGCTTCGCGATGGTCAGACGCTCAAGGTTCTCGTGGTGGACGACGACCCCAAAGCGGTCGAGCTGATTGCGGCCCGTCTCATCGGCCTCGCGAGCAGCGTTGTTCGCGCGCACGGTGGGGCCGATGCGATCGAGGCTGCGCGTCGCGAGCTGCCCGATCTGATTCTTCTCGATCTCATGATGCCAGATGTGAACGGATTCGACGTCGTCGCCGCGCTTCAGGAATTCCCCGAAACGTCTCACATTCCGGTACTGATTGTCACGGCGAAAACAGTCACACCCGAAGACCGCTTCAAGCTGAATGGTTACGTGTCCGCAATAATTGACAAGGCAAATTTCAACCGCGAGCGCTTCGTTTCCGAGATTCAGCGCGCGACCTCGCGTCGGGTCACCGCCCGATAAATGGCGAAAATCCTGATCGTTGAAGACAACGCCGCGAATATGACGCTCGCGGTTTTTCTGCTGAAGTCAGTAGGTCACACTGTCGTCAGCTCGACCGATGCTGAAGCTGGAGTCGCCGTTGCGCGTGATGAGCAACCCGACCTCATCCTTATGGACATCCAGCTGCCGGGAATGGATGGTCTTCAGGCAACAGCGTTGCTCAAGGCCGATTCAGTGACGCGGAAAATTCCGGTGATCGCACTCACTGCGCTGGCGATGAAGGGTGACGAAGAGAGAATCAGGGCAGCTGGATGCGATGGCTACGTCGCCAAGCCGCTTGCCTACAAGGAGTTTCTCGCGACCGTAGCCGCACAATTGAGAACGATCGGCGCGTCGCAGCCCACCGCTCCCGCATGAGATCGGCAGCGACATCCATCAAGACGCCGCGGCGCATTCTGATCGTGGACGACCAGAAGCAGAACATCGAGCTACTGAAGGTGATGTTGATGCCGGAAGGCTTCGACCTCCGGACTGCTGCCAGCGGAGAAGAGGCCCTCGCGTCCGTAAGCGAGCTTCCGCCTGACCTGATCCTGCTCGACGTCATGATGCCGGGGATGAATGGCTACGAGGTGACAGCGAAACTGAAGGCCGATCCGGAAACGCTCCACATTCCGATTCTCATGGTCACGGCTCTCGACGATCGCGCTGGACGTCTGCTCGGACTGAGCGCCGGAGCGGACGACTTTCTCGCCAAGCCCGTCGACCGGGCGGAGCTCTCTGTCCGGGTGAGAAACCTCCTGCGTGTGAAGGCGTACGCCGACGAGCTGAAGGCAGCGCTCGACGCTCTCGAAACGCTGAACGACGACCTCGCGGTCGCACTCAAGGAGGCCGGCGAAGCGCGCATGATGGCCGAGCACGCCAACAGCGCCAAGACCCTGTTTCTGCGCGCGATGAGCCATGAGCTGCGCACACCGCTGAATGCGATCTCCGGATACACCGAGATTCTTGAGATGGGGATTCGCGGCTCGGTCAATCCAGAGCAGACCAAGGATCTCGGACGGATCAAGCGCGCCGCCGCCTACCTGCTTCGTCTCATCAACGATGTGCTTACGATAGCGCGTCTCGAGGGTGCAAGGCCGCTCCATACGATCGGACTGGACGTAAACTCCGTTCTCTCTGAAGTGGATGGGCTATGCGTTCTTCAGGCAAAGGCGAAGGGTTTGACGCTGACTGTCATCCCATGCGCGCACGATGCATCCGTCGCCGCCGACGCTGAACGGTTCCAGCAGATTCTGCTCAACCTGATAATCAACGCCGTCAAATTCACACCCTCGGGCGGCGCCGTCACGGTGTCGTGCGAGGCAGGCAGCACAATGGTCATGATCCAGGTGGCTGATACCGGGATCGGTGTCCCCGCCGAGGACATCGACCGAGTCTTCGAGCCCTTCGTTCAGATCGACAGGCACCTCACGAAGGCCAACCAGCAGGGTGTCGGCCTCGGCCTCTCTATCAGCCGCGAGCTCGCCCGGGCTATGCACGGCGACCTGACGCTCAAAAGCGCCGCGGGTGAGGGCTCGACGTTCACCCTGACGCTGCCGGTAGCTACCGCCGCCCTGCTTAAGCCGTTGAACGCGCCCTCGCCACTCTCCCTCGACCCTTCATTCAGAGCTGCGATCGCTTCCTAGGCGTTACCAGCGGCGTCCGGACCACGGGGCGCCTCGGGTACATCAACGAGCAGTGTGCCCGTTCATTACTTTAGTGAACTCTGCATCGCAAAAGGCAGCCACCGCGATTGAAGAAGAGAATGCAATCAGCTGAGTCGCAATACCCGACAGAATTAGCCTCACTCCTCGCCGGTCGGCTTCGGGAAGCGAAGCGCGATCTGGTTACCCGCTGGCTCGAGCGCATCAAGGCCCGAGTGACTCTCAATGCAATCGATGTTTTCCCCTCGGAGAGTTTGCTCAATCACGTTCCCCTCCTCATAGACGGGATCGCCAGCTACCTCGAGAGTCCCGGAAACGAGCTGGACGCCGACGATCCGGTCGGTCCGAAGGCAATGGAGCTGGGCGCGCTGAGGCACGAACAGGGATTCGATGCCTACGAGATCCTGAAGGAGCTGGAGATCCTGGGCGGGATAGTGTTTTCGTTCCTCAACGTAGTGGCCGACGAGCCGGGGTTAAAAGGCCACCGGCGCGATTTCCTCACCTGCTGGCAGCGCGTGGCGCACGCGATCGAGATGATTCGCCAGGCGACGATGACGCATTTCCTCAGGTTGTCGAGCGAAGTGGTGAACGAGCGCGAGGAACGGCTCCGCCGCTTCAACCGAATGGTCGCCCACGAGCTCAAGAATCGCGTCGGCGCAATTCGGGGTGCCGCTCATCTTATGGGTGAAGAGTGGTTGAGCAGGGACGAGACGAAGCGATTCCAGCAGATGGTCCTCGAGAACTCGGAGGAGCTGCACCGGGTGCTCGGAAATCTCGAGTCGCTGTCCAGGATCGAGACCGACTCGCGCCGGAGCAGGAACGTGCTGCTGCCACAGGCCGCTGCCGAAGCCGTG
>JBDSRC010000167.1:0-3786 GCA_039929505.1 Gemmatimonadaceae bacterium | reverse complement strand
CGAAGAATGCTGTCCTCACGGTTGGGGCCGAGAATATCGTGGTCGCCTCGAACGGCTCGATCATGTCGGGGCCACAGATCTCCGGCACCCTCGAGCCCGAGCGCGAGGCGGTCATGCGCGCGGAGATAGGCGGCAGAGTGCTCCAGACTTACGCCGAGCAGGGTCAATCGGTTGGTGCCGGAACGGTGCTCGCCCGCATCGATCCGAGCGGGATCCAGGACGCATACAACTCTGCTCGCTCGGGAGTGACGGCAGCGCGGAACTCATACGACGTCGCGTCACGCGACCTAGCGCGAAACCAGACACTGCTCGCGGCGGGTGCAATCGCCGAGCGCGACATCGATCTGTCACGCCGCGCGTCGATTGCGGCTCAGGCAGCGCTCCAGGATGCGCAATCTCGTCTGGCGAGCGCCCAGCGCCAGCTACGCTCCACTCAGGTGACCGCTCCGTTCAGTGGAATCGTCAGCGAGAGACCGGTCTCAGCGGGCGATGTCGTGCAGCCGGGCGCGCACATGTTCACCGTCGTCGAGCCATCTAGCATGCAGCTCGAGGCATCGGTGCCGGCGGAGCAGCTCGCGTCGATACGCGTCGGAGTTCCGGTTGCATTCACCGTCAGCGGATATCCCGGCCGCCAGTTCCTTGGCACGATCACGCGCATCAATCCCACCGCCGACCCGACGACGCGCCAGGTTCGGATCTATGTCTCGATCCCGAACGCGGGCCGCACGCTGGTCGGCGGGCTGTTCGCGAACGGCCGCATGTCGAGCACGACGAAGCAGGGGCTGATCGTTCCGACCTCGGCCGTCGACGTGCGCGGCGCCGCGCCGACCGCAATGCGCATCAAGAAAGGAAAAGTCGAGAAGGTGCAGGTGCAGCTGGGGATCACCGACAAGGCATCCGAGAGCGTCGAAGTCATCGCCGGAATCCAGGTGGGCGACACGCTTCTAACGGGCGCGGCACAGGGAATCACGCCCGGGACGGCGGTGAAAGTCACGGTCCCGGCGCGTCCTGCAGCAACCAGCGGGGACTGACCAGTGTTCATATCTGATTTCGCGATCAAGCGCCCGATGGTCACCGTCGTGACGATGGTGGCGCTGGTGGTGTTCGGTCTGTTCGCGCTGTGGCGGCTGCAAACCGACGAGTTCCCGGACATCCAGCAGCCGGTGGTGCTGACTTTCATTCCGTATCCGGGCGCATCGCCGGAAGGTGTGGAGCGCGAAATCCTCAAGCCGGTCGAAGATGCCATCAAGGGAATCTCCGGCGTCGACCAGATCTTCGGCACCGCCGGAGACGGGTACGCGCAGATCATCACCGTCTTCGTCTTCGAGAAGGATCCACAAGTCGGGACCCAGGATATCCGCGACGCGATCTCGACGATCCGCGCCGACCTGCCGGTGGAGATGAAGGAGCCAATCCTCCAGCGCTTCGATCCTTCTGACCTTCCGATCGTGTCGATTACGATGGCGTCGCAGACGATGTCACCGGCGCAGCTTACCCGTATTGCCGATCCCGGCATCACCGGAATTCTCCGCGGCATCTCCGGTATCGCGCAGGTGCGACTTGTCGGTGGAGTCGAGCGCGAGATGACGATCCAGCTCAAACCGCAGGCGCTTCAGGCGGCCGGGCTCAGCGTCAACGATGTCGTCTTCGCGCTACAGGCGCAGAACCTCGCCGCGCCGGTTGGGCGGGTGAACAGTGGCCTCGAAGAGCGCTCGATCCGGCTGCAGGGTCGTCTCGAGGGGACCGAAGACTTCATGAATCTCGTCGTCGCCGAGCGTGGTGGGCGGATCGTACGGCTGGGACAGGTGGCTGACGCAATCGACGGCACCCAGGAGCAGCGCACGCTGGCGCTCTACAACGGCACCGAGGCCGTTGGCATCGACATCACCAAGTCGAAGGGCTACAGCACGACCGCGGTCAGCGCCAAGATCGGGGCGAGAGTAGCAGAGATCCAGAAAACGCTTCCGCCGGGTGTGAAGATGGAGATCGTCCGCGACGCCGGAAAGCGCGTCAAGGATTCAGTTCGAAACGTTGAGGAAGCGCTGCTCGAAGGTGCGCTGCTCACGATCCTCGTGGTGTTCATCTTCCTGAATTCGTGGAGATCGACCGTCATCACCGGTCTGGCGCTGCCGGTGTCAGTGCTGGCGTCGTTCATCGTCGTCTGGGCGTTCGGCTTTACGCTCAACACCATGTCGCTCCTCGGACTGTCGCTGGCGATCGGTATTCTCATCGACGACGCGATCGTGGTGCGCGAGAACATCGTGCGACACATCGAGATGGGGAAGGACCACATGACGGCCTCGCACGAGGGCACGGACGAGATCGGTATGGCCGTCTCGGCAACCACCTTCTCGATCGTCGCGGTGTTCGTGCCAGTCGCGTTCATGTACGGCGTGGCGGGACAGTGGTTCAAGCCTTTCGCGCTCACTATCGCGTCGTCGGTGCTCGTATCGCTGTTCGTATCGTTCTCTCTCGATCCCATGCTTTCGGCGTACTGGCCGGATCCGCAGGTGGAGGCGCACGAGCGCCGGAATCCGATCGCAAGAACGCTCGACCGGTTCAACAAATGGTTCGACCGCATGGCGATCAAGTACAAGAGCCTGATCGCGTGGGCGCTCGACCACCGGGTGGCGATGGTCGCAATCGCGCTGCTCTCCTTCGTCGGCGCGCTGGCGCTGCCGGCGTTCGGGCTCGTCGGTGCGAGCTTCTTCGGCACCGAAGATCAGTCCGAAGTCCACATCGGCATTGAGACACCTCCGGGATCGAGTCTCGCCTATACCAGAATCAAGGCCGAGGAAGCGGCGCAGATGGCGCGGGCGCATGATGTGGTTCGCTTCACCTACACGACGATCGGCGGCAGCGCCGGCGATGTAAACCTGGGGAACGTGTACGTGAAGATGGTGCCGAAGGCGGATCGTGACATCGGAGCCGAGGATTTCGGTCGCGTGCTGCGCTCCGAGGTTGGCCGCATCGGAGGCGTGAAAGCGGCGGTGTTCACGAGCGACTTCGGCGGCAACCAGAAACAGATCCAGATCCAGCTGCGTGGCGGCACCGTTCAAACTCTCAATACCGCGGCCGAGCAGGTCGCCGAGCAGGTGAGGGGTGTGAATGGAGCAGTGGACGTCGGTCTATCGACCAAGGGACAGAAGCCGGAGCTGAGCGTCGAGCTCAATCGCCCGCTGGCTGGTACTCTTGGCGTCACTGTCGCGCAGGTAGCTCAGGCGATGCGTGCGGCGTTCGCCGGCATAAAGGCGGGCGACTGGGTAGATCCGAGTGACGAGACGCGTGAGGTAAACGTGCGGCTTGCGCCCGAAGCCAGAGAACGGGCCGCGGATTTAGAGCAGCTGCCGCTGGTGGTGCGTGGCGCCGATGGAACTCCACAAACAGTTCCGCTCGGCCAGATCGCGACGATCACGCAGTCTCTCGGACCGGCGCAGGTCAGTCACCTCGATGGAGAGGTGGCCGTAACGGTTGAGGCCAACACATCCGGGCGGTCGCTCACCGAGGTGATGAACGACATCAACGCGCGGATTGCCAAGCTGACGCTTCCTCCCGGTGTGCGCGTCACCCAGGGCGGTGAAGTCGAGAGTCAGGCCGAGGTGTTCGGTGGCATCTTCTCGGCCCTCGGCATCGCGGTGATGCTGATGTACTTCATTCTGGTGATGCAATTCGGCTCGTTCATCGAGCCACTGGCGATCATGTTCTCGCTGCCGCTCTCGCTCATCGGCGTGATGCTCGCGCTCATGATCACGGGATCGACGATCAACATCATGAGCCTCATCGGGG
>JBDSRC010000166.1:0-3307 GCA_039929505.1 Gemmatimonadaceae bacterium | reverse complement strand
GCTCGGCGCTCGTCGCGTGGCTGCTCGGCGCGCCGGGCTCGGTGCACATCGGCGCCAGCGGCGTGATCTTCGGATATCTCGGCTTCCTGATGCTGAGCGGCTGGTACACGCGCAGCTTCGGCAGCATGGTATTGAGCGCGATCGTCACGCTGGTGTGGGGGAGTCTCGTCTTCGGGATGATGCCCGGGGCATCGGGGATCAGCTGGCAGGCGCACGCGGGCGGATTTCTGGGCGGCGTTCTCGCCGCGCGCGCTTACAGGGTCCGTTCTGGAAATGTTCTTCGCGCCGGGAAGGCAACACCTTAAAGAGAGTTTTTCATGTCCGGCATGTACCATGAGGGGAGCCGCGAGCTTCAGGATCGATTCGACACTCGCCGCCTCGCCGACCGGCTGGAGGAGGTCAAGGTCCATGACGTCTTCACTCCGGCGGATCGCGAGCTGATCGAACGTCTCGACATGTTCTTCATTGCGACCGCTGACGAATCCGGCCAGCCGACGTGCTCGTACAAGGGGGGCGATCCGGGATTCGTCCGAGTCGTCGATGACCGGACGGTGGCGTTTCCGAATTACGACGGGAACGGTATGTACCTCTCGATGGGGAATCTCCGGGTGAATCACGCCGTTGGTCTGCTCTTCATCGACTTCGAGCGGCAGCGACGCATGCGAATTGACGGAACGGCGACGGTGCGCCAGGACGACGAGCTGCTTGCGTCCTATCCCGAAGCACAGTTTGTCGTCCGCGTCGAGGCGCGGCGGATCTATCCGAACTGTCCGCGCTATATCCACCACTATGCTCTGGTAGAGCGATCGAAGTTCGTGCCTCACGCCCGCGAGACCACTCCGATTCCGCCGTGGAAGCAGACCGAATGGGCGGCGGACGTCCTGCCCGCCAACGACCCGGCTCGCCCGAGAGATCGGGGGAACAGCGCATAGCCGGACGCATCGCCAATGCCTGGCAGACAAGAGGTCGATCGCCGCTGCCGTGGACTCGGTATTGCGGCAGTCAGCCAGGATCGATATTCCCGCAGAGATAAACTTCCGCCCGATCGTAACATGCTGACTCGCTCTTCTTTCTCCGCTGTCCGGCCCGGCATTGTTTTGACCGTTGTGCTCGCCGCTGCCGTCGGTGCCTGCAGTCCCGGCCAACCCGCCAATGGCGCCCTGCCCGAGACCACGGCTGCCGCCGGTGGGAATGCGAGTGTGACTTCCTGCACACCGCTCGAGACCCGCTCTCCCAACGCTTCCGATCAGCGACCCGCGCGTGCCGGCCAGACGCGCACCTGCGGCGTTGCTTCGAACGTCGCTTTCGATGTAACCGTCGTCACGAAGGGACTCGAGAGCCCGTGGGCAGTGGAGCCTCTCCCCGGAGGTGATCTCCTCGTCACCGAGAAGGCCGGCCGCCTGCGCATCGTTTCCGCTTCTGGAACGATTGGCCAGCCGATCGCCGGATTGCCGGAAGTCGATGCCCGCGGACAGGGTGGGCTGCTCGATGTCGCCCTGAGCCCGACTTTCGATGCCGACCGGACGATCTACTGGAGTTTTTCCGAGGCTCGACCGGGAGAGGGCGGGAACGGAACCAGCATCGCCCGTGGAGTGCTGTCGGCAGATCGCTCTCGCCTCGATCAGGTGCAAGTGATTTTCCGGGTACTCCCGGCGTATGACGGGACCATGCACTACGGCTCACGCCTCGCCTTTGGCACCGACGGAATGTTGTACGGCACGTTCGGCGAGCGATCCAACACACCCATGCGCCAGTATGCCCAGCGGATGGACAGCCACCTCGGCAAGATCGTCCGCATCAGGCCGGACGGAACGGCGCCAGCCGACAATCCTTTCGTCGGTCAGGCAAACGCGAGGCCCGAGATCTGGACCCTTGGCCACCGCAACATTCAGGCGGCCGCGTTCGATTCTCAGGGACGGTTCTGGGAGATCGAGCACGGCACCAGAGGCGGTGACGAGCTGAATCTGGTCGAGAAGGGCAAGAATTACGGCTGGCCCACGGTCGCGTACGGCGTGGAATACTCGGGGAGGCCTATCTCTGGCGCGGTCACGGCCCGGCCCGGCTTCGAGCAACCCGTCTACTACTGGGATCCGGTGATCGCTCCCTCGGGCGCGCAGTTCTATTCGGGCGATGCGTTCCCGGCCTGGCGCGGAAACCTGTTCATCGGAAGTCTCAAAGAAATGAGGCTGGTGAGACTCACCCTCGATAACGCTCGCGTAACGGGAGAAGAGCACTTGCTCGTCGACCGCAGGCAGCGCGTGCGCGATGTGCGGCAGGGACCGGATGGATTTCTCTACGTCGTCACCGATCAGAAGGACGGAGAGCTATGGAGGATTTCTCCGCGACGCTGACCGGCGATATTGTTTCTGTAATGACTCCTGCGCTCACGCTCGACCGGCACAGGGCCGCCCTTGCCAGCTGTCAACGTTGCCAGCTAGGCAACGGAATTCGGCCGGTGATCTCCGGCGCTGTCGACGCGCGAATCATGCTGATCGGGCAGGCGCCCGGAAAAGTCGAGTCTGAAGGTGGAGTGCCGTTCTCCGGCCGTGCCGGAAAAACGCTGTTTCGCTGGCTCGCGCGCGCGGGAATCGATGAAGAGACTGCGCGCGAGAAGATCTACATCTCCGCCATCACGCGCTGTTATCCGGGAGCGCATCCAAGCGGCAGAGGGGACCGCGTCCCAAATCGCAATGAGCAAGAGGGCTGCGCGGACTGGCTGGAGAATGAGCTGAAAATCATTCGGCCGGAGCTGCTGATTCCAGTGGGCCGGCTCGCGATCGAGAAATTCCTGCCTTCGCTTCCGCTGGCCTCTCTCATCGGCACGAAACGCATCGTCGAGCACGCGGGCGGGAAATCTCTGGTGATTCCACTCCCGCACCCCTCTGGCGCGAGCAGCTGGATTCATGAGGACGGACACCAGCAGCTAGTGGACAGAGCGATAAAGCTCATTGCCAGAGAGTTGCGCAAACAGAATGAAACTGAAAGGACTGCAACTGTAGCTTGACCGTCAAAGCGTAGCAAAGGGGCCCCGTCATCGATGCCCGAATCTCCCAATCCGAAACGGCGCGAGATCGAACTTTGTCTTCCCGTCGATCAGCAATTCCGCCTGCAGCTCACCGATCGCGCTCGCGAACTTGAATCCGTGCCCGGAGCACGGGCTGGAGATCAGCACTTGGCGGTGAAGCGGGTGGAAGTCGATGATGAAGTCGTGATCGGGGGTGTTGGTGAAGAGGCACGTGTCAGTTTCGCGGACCGGCGCGGTGGCAAGCGAAGGCAATACTGGTCTCAGCGCGCTACGCAACGACGC
>JBDSRC010000165.1:0-3875 GCA_039929505.1 Gemmatimonadaceae bacterium | reverse complement strand
CAGCTATGCGTGGATATGAAAGCCAACGATGTCGTGCTCCTCGACTTGCGCGGCGTCACCGACATGGCCGACTACTTCATCATCGCGAGCGGAACCTCCGATACACACGTGAGATCGATCGGCGAGCACGTGATAGCGGAAATGAAGAAGGCTGGATTGGCGGTGCACCATACGGAAGGGATGCAGCAGGGTCGCTGGGTGTTGCTCGATTTTTTCGATTTCGTAGTTCATATCTTTCATCCCACGCTTCGGTCTTTCTATCAGATCGAGAGGCTCTGGAGCGATGCGGAAGCAGTAGCGCTGGTCCAACAGGAGTAATTGAAGATGAGATTTCGGTGCCTCGCCGTCGCCGCTCTGCTTCTCGCCAGCGCGCGCGTGGAAGCGCAACAGTACTTCGGACAAAACCAGGTCCAGTACAAGCATTTCAGGTGGCGCGTGATCGAGACCGAGCACTTCCTCGTGCACTACTATCCCGAGGAAAAGGCCGGCGCGATGGACGCAGCCCGAATGGCCGAGCGCTCATACTCCCGGCTCTCGCGACTGCTGGATCACCAGTTCCGTGAAAAGAAGCCGATAATTCTCTTCGATTCGCGTTCGGCGTTCGGGCAGAACAACGTCACCGGCGACCTCGGCGAAGGCACCGGCGGTGTGACGGAAGGGCTCCGGCACCGGCTGATCATGCCGTTCACCGGCGACCTCGGAAGCTTCGAGCGAGTACTCGCGCACGAAATGGTGCACGAGTTCCAGTACGATATTTTTGCGCGCGGGAAAGCCGGCGCCGGCCTCCAGACACTGCAGCAGGTGAACCCTCCGCTCTGGTTCATGGAGGGGATGGCCGAATATCTCGCGATCGGCCCGATCCACCCGCTGACGGAGTCGTGGCTCCGCGACGCCGCGGTCAATGGAACGGTTCCGACCATCGAGCAGATGACGGAGCGCCCCGATAAGTACTTCCCGTATCGTTACGGCGAGTCGCTGTGGCAGTACATCGGCGAGCGTTGGGGCGACGCCGCGATTGGAGAGATCCTTCAGAACTCGACCACTCTCGGTATTGCGCGCGCGTTTCAGCGACAGCTCGGCTTGACCCTCCACGAGCTCAGCGACGATTGGCGCGAGGCCGTGAACGCGAAGTACCTGCCGCAGGCGGCACAGCTCGATCGCCCGCGGACTTTCGCGCAGCCACTGCTCACCGAGCGGAAAAGCGGTGGTCAGATCTTTCTCGCTCCGGCTCTTTCGAGCGATGGCAAACTCATCGCTTTCCTCTCCAACGGCGCCGAGACACGTGGCGAGGTGTTCATCGACCTCTGGCTCGCGGATGCGCGCACGGGCAAGCGAATCAAGCGGCTCGTGGAGAGCACTACCAACCCGAACTTCGAGGAGCTGAGACTCCTTTACTCGCAGAGCTCGTTCTCGAACGACGGCCGCACTCTGGCGTTTACCGCGCAGCGCGAAGGCAGGGACGTCCTGTACCTGCTGGACGTCGCCACTGGGAGAGTTCGCAATCTCAAGCTTCCAATCGATGGTGCGACAAGCCCGGTCTGGTCGCCTGACGACCGCCAGCTCGCCTTCAGCGGGACGCGCGGCGGCATCAGCGATCTCTTCATCGTTGACGTCGACGGCAAGAACCTCCGCCAGATCACCAACGACGAGTACGGAGATCTGCAGCCGGCGTGGTCGCCTGACGGTCAGCGCATCGCCTTTGCGAGCGACCGCGGGCCCGAGACGAATCTCGCCGTTCTCCAGCTGGCAAAATGGAGGATCTCGGTGTACGACCTGAAGTCCGGCGCGGTAGAGGTGCTCCCCAATCAGGGCGGGCTCAACCTCAACCCGGTCTGGTCACCGGATGGACGGGAGCTGGCGTTCATCTCCGACCGCAGTGGAATCCCGAACATTTTCATGTTCGACTTCTCGAACCGCGAGCATTACCAGATCACCAACGTGCTGGGCGGTGTCTCGGCGATAACCGAGTACAGTCCCGCGTTGACGTGGGCGAGGCAGGCGGACAAGGTCGCGTTCGCCTACTACGAGCGTGGTGATTACACCGTCTGGACCTTCGACAACCCGCGGGGGCGGAAGACCGTCGCGTATCGGCCGGCGGGCACCGAGAGAGTGGCCGTCGCCACTCCGATCGACACGCTGTCGGCGGCCCGAAGACTCGATTCCCTGACATTGCGGCCGCGCGCCGGCGAGCCGACCTCTACCTATCGCGGCACGGCGGGAGCGCGGCAGTCGTCCGTCCTGCCCCCGGGTGAGACGGTAGAAACCGCTGCCGCGAACGTGGCTGCCCTCAACGCCGACCCGATCTTCGCGCTGCCCGATACCACGCGCTTCAGGGAGTATCCGTATCGCATCCGGTTCCACCCCGATTACATCGCTGATCCGTCGGTTGGCTACACGCCTAATTACGGCAACTTCTCCGGCGGCACCGCCTTCGTCTTCAGCGATCTGCTCGGAAACCACCAGATCGCCGTCTCGGCGAACGTCTACGGAAAGATCTCGGACGCCAGCGTTTTCGTCGGCTACGCGAACCTGAGCCGCCGGCTCCAGTACACTCTCGGAGTTTCTCAGGACCCGATCTACGTCCCGCTCGGCGGGGGGTGCCAGCAGAGTCAGGATGGCACGTTCTATCGCTGCCAGGGCGAGTATCTGCGCTACGTCATTCGCAACCTCTTCGCGATCGGGCAGTATCCCTTCAACCGGTTCACCCGGTTCGAGACGGGCGTGCAGTTCAACAGCATTGGTCAGGGCCGTGTCACGCTCTCCCAGGATTGCAGCAACGGAGGATTCTGCGACGAGGTTCGGACCCAGAACGGCGCATCCCTTCCGACGATCAATTACGTCACACCGACCACCGCATTCGTGTCGGACAACTCACTGTTCGGCACGACGGGGCCGATCAGCGGCCGGAGGATGCGGTTTCAGGTCTCGCAGAACCTCGGCAGGCTCATCTTCACCGACTACCTTGCCGACTACCGCCGTTACGATCCGATCATCTTCAACCGCCTGACGTTTGCGACGCGCTTCCTGACGTCATTGTCGGTCGGGCGTGACGAGACGTTCTTCCAGAAGTACATCGGACGTCCCGACTTCGTGCGGGGCTACGACCGCGCGAACTTCAGCATCGTCGATTGCACCAGCACGATCGGACAGCCAACGGCGTGCAACAACACCCAGCTGGCGGGGAGCCGCGTCGCGGTGGCGAACGCCGAGCTGCGCTTCCCGATCATCCGCCGCTTCGATATCGGGACTGCCTTCGGCCTTCCTCCAGTCGATGGACTGCTGTTCTACGACATGGGTCTTGCCTGGAGCGAGGGACAGAAGGCGTACCTCAAGAAGCCTGAGAATTTCGACCCGACGACGCAGCGTTTCCCGCTGCGGAGCTGGGGCGGCGGGCTTCGCGTGAATCTGTTCAACCTTGCCATTCTCAGATGGGACTACGCGATTCCGCTGGACGCCGAGCGGAAGGCGAACTGGACGTTCTCATTGGGAGCGAGCTTCTAAACGTTGCGTCGTCTCCTGCTGCTGGCGCTCGTTTGCGGCGCCTGCTCCGATAAGAACTCCGCGCCGGAAAGCGTCACTCCGGCAGCAAGAGACAGTCGCGGCACCGACCATCTTCTCCTTCGCGTTCCGCGCGAGGGAGGAACGGGCCGCGTCAATCTTTTCCCCAGGCTCGACTCCACGGTCTGGTTAGTCGACGAGGTTCCAAAGCTCGCGCGCATCCTTGCATTCGATGCGCAGATCGGAACGATTGCCTTCGTCGATGCGAAGGGGCTACCGGGCCGAATCGATCTGCGCGAGACCGATGTCAGGACGGCGACACGCGTCAAGCTCACCTCGCTGTCCTCGTCGAACGGCACCGACATCTTCGGCGTCAC
>JBDSRC010000164.1:0-4353 GCA_039929505.1 Gemmatimonadaceae bacterium | reverse complement strand
TGCAGCGCGTGCTGGCGGCGCGAAATATCAAGGAAGCCAGGCGGGGAACGATCTTCGCCGGTTTCCTCAAGATCCTTCCGTTATTCATCTTCGTGCTCCCGGGAATGGTTGCGGCGGCGCTCTTCTCCGACATTCGCGCCGGGAACGCGGATGCCGCCTATCCGACCCTGGTAACGCGTCTGCTCCCGGCCGGCGTCAAGGGACTCGTTCTCGCCGGAATGCTGGCGGCGCTAATGAGCTCGCTCGCGTCGGCCTTCAACTCCTGCTCGACGCTCCTGACGTGGGATGTGTATCGCAAGTGGCGGCCGAATGCGACCGAGGATCGACTGGTGACGGTGGGACGCATCACCACCGTGGTTCTCGTGATCCTGGGGCTTGCGTGGATTCCATTCATGAAATACGTGTCGCCGCAGATCTACATTTATCTGCAGAGCGTGCAGGCCTACATCGCTCCGCCGATCGCCGCCTGCTTCCTCCTCGGCATTCTCAATCCGAGGTTGAACGGAAAGGGTGCCCTCGCCGCCCTGTGGACGGGTTTCGTGCTGGGATTCACCCGCCTGATTCTGGAGCTGTCGAAGGGAAGTCTCCCCGCCGACAGTGTGCTTGCCTGGTATGCGGGAATCAACTTCCTCCATTTCGCGGCGTTGCTTTTCGTGCTCTGCAGCGGAGTTCTCATCGCGGTGAGCTACCTGACAGTTCCACCCGAGCCCGCGCGCGTGGCCGAGCTTACGCTCCAGACTGCGACGAAGGTGTTGGATACCGACGATACGCCGGCTGAGCGGCGGTTGACGATCTGGCTGTCGGTGCTGTTGGCGGCGACCATCGGGGCGCTGTGGATCGTGTTCAGGTAAGCGGTTTAGGACGGAGCACTTGGCCATTCGGCTCCCGCCGGATGGCCTTGTGCTCCGCAGGCCCCTCCTCCATATCATCAAAAGACCTTATCCAGGAGGAGTCCGCATGAAACGATCTCTTGTTAGTGCAGGCCACGCGATCGCTGCAGCGTTGAACCCCCTTATTCTTGTGGCGATCTGCTGCGGGGTGCTGGCGGCGCCCACCGAAAGCACGGCACAGGTAGTGACTCCCAAGACAGTGCCTGTGCTGCAGGCGGGGCAGTTCGACATGTTTCCGTCAGCTCAGGCCGGGATGGGCGGGGCGGCGATTGCCGTCGACGACACCCTGCTGGATCCGTTCGTGAATCCGGCCAAGGCGCGTCGTATTGGTGTAAGCCATGTTTTTGCAGCGCCTTTCTTCCATAGCGTCTCGGGCGCGCGCGGAGGGGGGCGGAGCCTTCCCATGGGTGGCGGCGGATCGTGGGGAGATTGGTCGGCGACGGGTCTATTAACGTTCCAGCAGCTGGATCGCGCTGGCCCGATCTGGAACCTGTCGACGAGTGATCGGTCGGCATTCAATCAGTATGTCGCTGGCTCTCTGGCCCGACGCCTGACGCCGTCGACGAGCATCGGGTTTGGCCTTCAGCTCGCGGCGCTCGACGCGATCGACGGCGTCGATCTGCTCTACGCGGGCAGCGATCGTATTGAGCAATCGGGCAGCCTGAAGGATTTTCGGTTCGGCCTTACCAGAGAAACAGGCGCCGGCCGTCAGCTCGAAGTAATGCTGGTGCACGCGCGGACCGACATGCGACACGATGTCAGATTCACTACGTGGCGCTGGGATCCGGTGACGCAGCGAACCATTCAGGAACAACGGATGGACCTGAATCAGGATCGAACCAATATCTGGGGCGTGCATAGCGAGTACTCGCGCCCGGTGGGCTCTGGAGGCTGGCGTCTGGGGTGGCTCGGCACCGTGAATCGCCTCTCGCATCCCAAGATTCCCAACTACGTCATCCAGAACATTCCGCGCGACCCCGGCAACACCTACAGCTTCAACGCTGGCATTGGAGTCAGCCGCTCGGTGGCACGCACTACTTTTGCCGCCGATCTCATTTATGAGCCTATGTTTGCGGATACGTGGGCAGACGCGGCTAACGACACCGCCGTCGTTGGCGGCGGAACCATCCCGGCCGGTGGGAAGACGGTTGAAAACACCTTTCGCTTCAGCAACGTCAAGCTGCGCCTTGGCGCGGGGCGGGATTTCATCGTGCGCCATGACAGCAGTGCGATTTTCGGCTATCAGCTTGGCCTCGGCGCGTACGCGATCAACTACCGCCTCCAACAGGCCAATCATGTGCAGCGGACGTTTCGCACGCAGCGCGAAGACTGGATAGAGTGGTCGCCGACGGTTGGTCTCCGCCTCCGCTCGCTGGGCCTCGACGTGTTGTACAATTTCTCGCTCACCTGTGGTCCCGGCGCCTGCGGTGAAGAGAGCGATCAGGTCTTCTTCGTGCCCGATGGTCCGATCGCGCTAGCCGCCGGCGGAATCATCGCCGCCCCAAGCGGTGAGCTGTTCATGCAAAGTGGGTCACTGAAGATTCACAAGGTCACCATCTCGCTACCCATCCGTTAGAAACTGGCGAGCGAGTGGCCGAGACGCTGTGGATCGTGTTCCGGTAGAAGTTTAACCGCAACTGAAGCTGTGTGTAACGGGCTGATGGGTGAGCGAAAAACCGGTTGATGGGTGAGCCGGCCCTCGGCAGCGGTTAGATCTTCCGGGTGATCGAGTAAACGATACTGTGGCGGGGGGTCAAGTTCAGCCAGTCCATCGGACCGCTGGGATAAGCCGGTTGGTATCTGCGTCGATGTGCCCATTCGAGCGTCCGGATGCGGCTACTGTTTTTACGCTTCGTGGAGATTCGCTCGTCGCTCCGGACCGGGCGTACGCAATGACGGGGCGCGGCGCCGCGGGGTCACTCAAGCCGTTGAAGGCGAGTCAGGAATTCTGGCACAGCTGGCGGACATTCCAGCCGGCAACGGCTCGATACTGATCCACGGGACTGCAACAGCAACGGCCACTTCCGACTACCGGCCGGGGGCCATTGGCGGGCCGGCTGTGAGTTGCGGGCAAAACAAAGCACTGCGGCCCTCGAACGATTGAAGCCCGTTCGGCCATGTTCATCATCTCCTTATCGTCACTGTTTCACGAGCTCGAACAGGTGGCTCGCCATGGGCCGAATCACCGGAAGTGGGATGTAGGTTTGAATCGAGCCGTCCGTCCCCACTCGCAGCCGCGCCGCGGATCCTCCACCGAGTAGAGTTTTGGCGAGATGCCGTCCGGCGCGCAACACGGCTCCCGCTGAGGAAAGCCTCACTCCGGTGAGGGGCGCAGCGCCGAGGTTCACGACCACCAGCACGGCGCGCTTCCCATCGCGCCGCAGGTACGCCGCTACGGCGTCGCTGTTTGTAGTTAGGGGGACCATCTCACCAGTCGCGAGCGCGGAGTTCGCGGCGCGCAGGTGGATCAGGCGCCGGTACAGGTTGAGAAGCGAGGCAGGATCGGCGTCCTGGGCCTCGACAGATGCGGTCAACGAATCGGGCTGAAGCGGTTGCCACGCGGTGCCGGTGGTGAATCCGCCCGCTCGCGTGCGTCTCCAATGCATTGGAGTTCGCAAGCGCTCGTCGGGCTTGTTGCCGCCCATCCCCAACTCCTCGCCGTAGTAGACGAACGGCAGACCTGGCAGCGTGAGCAGAATAGTTGCCGCGACCTTCGCTCGGCTGACATCTCCTCCAAGCTCGGTCAGAGTCCGCGTCTGATCGTGGTTCCGGAGAAACGGTGCCCACCGCTGATCGGGGATCGCCTGCTGAATGCGGACAAGTGGAGGCAACAGCTTTCTGGCGGAACCTGAGCGCACCGCAGCGATTATTGAGTCAGCAACCTCGAATGCGAAGTGCGAGTCGAGCTGGTCGGGATAGTAAGGAAGCATTGCTCCAGTGCTGTCCCACACTTCGCCGATGGTGTATGCGTGGGGAGCGATCCGGCGGATGTAGGCCGAATAGTCGCGGAGTACGGTGTGTGTGGCAGGTACATTCTCGGTGATTGCGCCCTGTTCACTTTCGATCAGGTGGCGAATGGCGTCGAGTCGGAAACCATCGACTCCCATTTCGACGAGCCAGAACCGCGAGATCTTCTTCGCCTCGTCGAGGACTACCGGGTTCTCGTAATTGAGATCGGGCATCCCGCCCCAGAAGAATCCGTAGTAGTAATCGCCGCGTACCGACGAGCGGTGCCAGTTGTCGCCGCCCCAGCGATTCTTCACACCCGGGTGCGCCGGCAGCCACCTGAACCAGTTGCGATACGGAGAGGCAGTGTCGCGCTGCGCTTCCTTGAATGCCGGATGCTCGCTCGAGGCATGATTGAGAACCAGATCAACCAGCACGGCAATTCCGCGGCGGTGTGCCGCCGCGATGAGGCGCTTGAAGTCGTCGTTGGTCCCGTACTCGGCGTCGACGCGATAGT
>JBDSRC010000163.1:0-13787 GCA_039929505.1 Gemmatimonadaceae bacterium | reverse complement strand
ATCGGGCTGCTCAACAAGCTGAAAGCGTACGAGCTCCAGGATCAGGGAATCGATACGGTCGAAGCAAATGAGCGCCTCGGATTCAAACCCGACCTCCGCAACTACGGCATCGGCGCTCAGATTCTTCTCGATCTGGGATTGAAGAAGATCCGACCCATCACGAACAACCCGCGCAAGCTCGTGGGCCTCGAGGGTTACAGCCTGACCATCGACGAGCGGGTGCCGATCATATCGATCGCCCACGACGAGAACTCCAGCTACCTCGAAGCCAAACGGGCCAAGCTCGGACACCTGTTCGCGTCGTAGATGGCCGAGTTCGCGGGGCTGCCGGCAGGGGCGGGGCGGCGCATAGTCGTCATCGCCAGCCGCTTCAATGAGGACGTGGTGAAAAAGCTGGTGGACGGGGCACTCGAGGCGCTTGTGAAGCACGGCGTCAGCTTCGACGACATTGATGTCGTGTGGGTCCCGGGCGCATGGGAGCTTCCCCTCGCGGCACGCCTGCTTCTGAACAGTGAGCGGTACGATGGGCTGGTCGCGCTCGGGGCAGTGATCCGCGGCGAGACAGCGCACTTCGACTTCATCGCGGCGGAAACGTCGCGAGGCCTCGCCGATGTCAGCGCGCAATCCGAGACCCCGATTGGATTCGGCGTCCTCACCTGCGACACCGACGAGCAGGCCGAAGCGCGAGCGGGCGGCAGTCACGGCAACAAGGGCTGGGATACTGCGGTCGCAGTCCTCGAGATGATCGACCTCGCCCACCGCATCGACCCCCAGGATGAGGATTGAATCGCGGGCCCGCGCCCGCGCGCTCCAGGCCCTCTACGCTTGCGAGATGCGAGGCGGGAAAAATCTCGATCGCGTCGCATCGCAGGTGTGGGACGATCTCGCCGTCGGACCTGAGGAGCGCCGCCTCGCCGGCTTGCTCGTTCGTGCAGTCACGAGCGGCGGTGAGGCGCTCGATTCCCGGCTCGCGGACGTAACCACCAATTGGCGGCTCGAAAGACTCGGCGCAATCGAGAGATCGGTGCTGCGTATCGGCGCCGCCGAGCTGATGAAGGGCGAGACGCCACCCAGGGTCGCGATCCAGGAAGCGGTGCGCCTCGCCGAACGTTTCGGATCTTCGGCCAGCGCCAAGTTCGTGAACGGCGTGTTGGATGCCTTCGCCCGACAAGCCGGCATGATCTAGTGCGGATACTCGTACTGAACTGGCAGGACCATGAAAATCCTCAGGGCGGGGGAGCTGAGCTTCACCTTCGCGAGACATTCAGCCGGATTGTCGCAAGCGGCCACCAGGTGACCCTGCTTTGCAGCGGCTGGCAGGGCGCCTCGCCGCGCGCCACACTCGATGGAATCGACGTCCACCGCGTCGGCTCGCGCCACACCTTTCCCTTCCTCGCGCGCGGCTATTACGCGCGGACGCTGGCGAGCCTGAGTTTCGACGTGGTCGTCGAGGACCTCAACAAGATTCCTCTTTTCTCCCCATTGTGGGGCGCAAACAAGGTGATCGCGCTGGTGCACCATCTCTTCGGTTCAACGGTGTTTCGCGAGGCGCCCGCGCCGCTCGCCATGGCGGTCTGGCTCGCCGAGAGACCGTTGGGATCCCTCTATCACGGGATTCCCTTCCAGGCGGTGAGTGAGAGCACCGCCGACGATCTGGTCGTCCGCGGGATTCCCCGCGAATCCATTCGCGTGATTTACAACGGAGTGGATTCCGTTCGCCTTACCCCGAATTTCGTCGAGCGCGCGACCGAGCCGTTGTTCGTGTACCTGGGGCGGCTCAAAAAATACAAACGCGTCGACCTCGTCATTCGGGCGTTCGCGGATCTCGGCGACCGCTCGGCAACACTCGAGATCGCGGGAACCGGCGACTATCGCGCTTCACTCGAGGGGCTGGTAGAATCACTCGGCCTCAGAGAGCGGGTGAAGTTTCTCGGATTCGTGCCCGAGGAAGAAAAAGTGCTGCTACTGCGCCGCGCCTGGGCGTCGGTGCTCGCCTCGCCCAAGGAAGGGTGGGGGATCAGCAATCTCGAAGCAGCAGCGTGCGGAACGCCGGTGATCGCGGCCAATGCGCCCGGAGTGAGAGAGTCGGTAGTGGATGGGAAGACGGGATTTCTCGTCCCGCCGAACGATCCGCGCAAAATGGCGGGGGCGATGAAGCGTATCTTGGACTCACCGGCGCTGGTGACCGAGCTCGGGACGGCGGCAAGGCGGTTCGCCGAAGGATTCACGTGGGAGCGCACCGCGGACGACACGCTTCGGCACATCGAAGAGACGGTCGGCGGCGGGGAAGCCGGAAGAAGCGAACGACCTGATACGACGACGCGACCGCGAGCAAATTGAGAGGAAAGAAGTAATGGCGCGACCGAAAATAACTGTGGCACAGCTGATGGACCGCCTTTCCGGAACGTTGCAGCTCGAGGAGATCGAGCCGGGAACGGGCCACGATCGCGTCGTCGGCAATGCGGAAGTGTCGAGCCCCGGGCTCGTGCTCGCGGGTTACGTCGAGCGGTTCTCAGCCGAGCGGTTGCAGGTCCTCGGGGAAACGGAGATCACCTATCTGACTTCACTCGCACCGGCCAAGCGGAAAAAGATTCTCGAGCTCTTTTTTTCCTTTCCCATTCCGGCGGTGTTCGTAACCAAGGGCCAGCGGCTCCCATCGGGTCTGCGCGAGATCGCCGCCGCCGCAGGAATCCCGCTCATTCGCACCGGACTCAAGACGGCCGAGTTTTACCGCCGCATCAAGCCGGTCCTCGAGATGGAATTCGCTCCCACCGCGTCGCTTCACGGGTCGCTGGCTGACGTGTTCGGGGTCGGGCTCTTCTTTACCGGGAAGAGCGGCATCGGAAAATCCGAATGTGTGCTGGATCTCGTCGAGAGGGGACACCGCCTCGTCGCCGATGACCTGGTCATCGCCAGCAAGCGCGGCAACGACGTGCTGATCGGCCGCGGTCACGACATGCAGCGCCACTTCATGGAGATTCGCGGAGTGGGACTGATCGACATCCCCGCGATCTTCGGGATTCGGGCGGTCAGACAGCAAAAACGCATCGAGGTCGTGGTGGTGCTCGAGGAGTGGGACCAGCACGCCGTTGTCGAGCGCACCGGCCTCGACGTCGAGACCACCAACATTCTCGAGGTGGAGCTCCCCAAGATCACGGTGTTCCTCAACCCGGGAAAGAACATCACGGTTATCGCGGAAGTCATCGCTCTGAATCATTTGCTGCGATATTCCGGCATGCACGCCCCAGAGGTGTTCAACGCCCGGTTGATCGGAAAGATGAAAGCGGCTGCCGCTGAAAACGTTCGCGAGTATCTCCAGGAAGACCATGAGTGAGGGCGACGCGCCCCAGAAGGCGCGAGCGATAGTCATCGGGCACGGCGAGTTCTCCGCCGGGCTGACTTCGGCGGTACAGCAGATAACCGGGATGGGCGATCAGTTCGTGAGCCTTTCGAATACCGGGATGGCACCCGGCGATATCGAGGCCGCTCTCAAGGCGCATCTCGCTGACGGGACCAGTGTGATCTTTACCGATCTCCCGGCGGGAAGTGCGACTCTCGCCGCGCGTCGCGTCGCGCGAGACATGCCGGAGGTTGTCGTCGTCAGCGGCGTGAACCTCGCCACGCTTCTGGATTTCGTGTGCAGCTCCGCGGCTTCGCCAGCGGAAGCCGCGCGGGGAGCCGCCGAGCGCGGCCGCGCCTCGCTCCTGGTTCTCGAGCGCCATTGATGGCAATCCTCCTCTACCGGATCGACGACCGATTGATTCATGGGCAGGTGGTCGTCGGCTGGGGACAGCCTCTCGACATTGGATTCCTGGTCCTCGTGGACGATCTGGTCGCCTCGAGCGACTGGGAGAAAGAGCTGTACCGCATGGCCGTTCCTCCCGAGATGGAGATATGCTTTGCCGACGTCGGGACGGCGATTCGTGATCATGCGCGCTACGCGACGGACCCCCGGCCAGGAATCCTCATCGCGGGGGACATCTCGGTGATGCATCGGCTCGTGAGCGGAGTAAAGGCGATCGGAAGCGTGAACCTCGGCGGAATTCATCATCGCGCCGGAAGACAGGAGAAGCTGCGTTACATTTTCCTGACGCAAGAGGAAGAGCGTGAGCTGCTCGCGCTCGAGTCGTCGGGAGTCGAAGTAACTGCGCAGGATGTACCGGGCGCGCGCGCCGTGCCGCTTGCCGAGATTCTCGGAGGATCCGTTTGAGTTTGCTCGACGCACTTCCGCTTGCGCTGCTCGGAGCACTGCTGGGTCTGGACGTCGTGAGCTTCCCGCAGGCGATGATCTCTCGCCCGATCGTGGCGTCGACCCTCGCCGGCGCTTTCATCGGCGAGCCCGAGCGGGGACTACTGATCGGTGTCGTCCTCGAGCTCATTGCGCTCGACACACTCCCGTTCGGCGCCTCGAGATATCCAGAGTGGGGCTCGGCGGGTGTCGTGGGAGGCGCGCTTTACGCGGCGCAGCCGGCCGGAATGTACGGGGCTCTCCCGGCCGCGATGCTGGCCGCGCTGCTTACCGCGAGCGTCAGCGGCTGGAGCATGGTCGTTTTGCGGCGCAGCATCGGAGACAAGCTGACGAGGTCACGGGACCGTATCGAGGATGGCTCGAGAGGTGCCCTGATGTCGCTGCATCTCACTGGGATGAGCCTCGACCTTTTACGCGCAGCGGCAGTTACTCTGGCGGGAATGCTCGTGTTCAGCCCTCTCGTCCGGGCCATTGTCGTGATCTGGGGGAGCCCTCCGGCGGTTTCACGCGCCGTGGTCGTCGTGGCAGCGGCGATCGTCGCCGGGGGAGCGCTCTGGAAGGTGTTCCATTCCGTGCAGCACGTGCTGTGGTTCTTTTTTGCCGGACTCGCGGCTTCGGCCGCGATCGTGTGGGCAGGATGACGACGGCGACGACCGGTATCGCGCTCCCCCTACGCGTGAAGGTGGCCATGTACCTGCGCCTGTTCGCGCTGCAGGGCTCGTGGAACTATGAGACACTCAACGGAACCGGGATTGGCTTCGTGATGGAGCCCGCGCTCCGTTACCTCCCCGGCGGGATCGACGGCCCCTCATATCGCGCGGCGCTGGCGCGCGAATCACGGTACTTCAACGCGCATCCTTACCTGGCCGGAGTCGCGGTCGGCGCACTCACTCGCGCCGAGCTCGATGGCGTCGATCCAACGCGAATCGAGCGGTTCAGAACTGCATTGGCGGGGCCGCTTGGAAGTGTCGGAGATCGCCTCGTCTGGGCGACCTGGCTGCCTTTCTGCTCGCTCGTCGCGCTCTGTGTTTACGGTTTCGGCCAATCACCCCTCGCTGTAGCCGGTACGTTTCTCGCGCTGTTCAATTTCGGCCACTTCGGATTGAGGGCGTGGGGGCTCTCGCTGGGCCTGTCGCGCGGGCTCAACGTCGCATCGGGACTGGGCAATCCAGTGCTGAGGCACGGGCCGCAATACATCGGGAGCGCTGCCGCGCTGGTCGCGGGCGTCACGCTCCCGCTCGCACTTCAACGCGTGGCTGGTCCCGGGCGGGCGATGGCTGGCGGGATCGTCATCGCTGCCCTCATCGGAATTCTCCTGCTCGCGCGGTTGCGCGAAAACGCGGTCGGCTGGCGCGTCGCGTTGGGAGTCCTGGCGCTGTTCGTACTCTTCTCGGTGTTGATCTGATGCCTGAGCGCGAAGTCAAGATTCTGAACAAGCTCGGCGTCCACGCCCGGCCTGCCGCCGAGATCGTGAAAGCCGCCGGCAAGTTCAAGAGCAACATCACGATCGTCCGCGACGACCTCGAGGTGAACGCCAAGAGCATCATGGGCGTCATGATGCTGGCAGCCGAGTTCGGAGCTGTCATCACCCTGCGCGCGACGGGTGATGACGCCGAGGCTGCCCTCGATACTTTGGCGGCCGTGATCGCCGCCAAGTTCGGCGAGAGCTGATGCCGGGCGGCATCGCCGGGATGCCAGCCTCACCCGGGATCGTTGACGGTCCCGTCCACCTCCTGCGGTGGGAAGTGCCGGATGTCCGTCACCGGAACATTCCGGACGAGGCCGTTCCCGCTGAAATCGAGCGCCTCCATGCGGCGATAGAAAAGGCGAAGGAACGGCTTCGCAGCGTGCGAGCCCGCGCCGAGAAACACGCCGGTCCCGAAGAAGCAGCCATCTTCGACGTGCAGATCTCCATCCTCGAGGACGGAGAGCTCCTGCGTCAGGTTGAGGAGCTGGTGCAGCAGAACATCGGAGCTGAAAAGGCATTCGATCTCGTGATGTTCGAATGGCGTCAGGAGTTCGCGGGGCACGCACGCCCCATGATTCGCGAGCGTGTCGGCGACCTGATCGACGTCCAGATCCGCGTGCTCTCGCTTCTGCTCGGCTTGCCCGATCACGATCCGGTGGATCTGCCGAAGGGCGCGAACAGGATTCTCGTCACTCACGACCTGACGCCGAGCCTGACCGTTCAACTGGACCGGGAAGCGATAATTGGAATCGCCACCGATGCGGGAACGCGCACTTCCCACGTGGCGATTCTGGCCCGATCACTCGGCCTGCCCGCGGTCGTGGGACTTCGCGACGCCACCGAGCGTCTCGACGGGAGCGAGCACGTCATTCTCGACGGGACCGCGGGCGTCCTCATCATCAATCCGACCGAGGCACAGCTCACAAAGTACAGGGAGCGGCGGGCTCTCGAGGATGCGGATGCGATCGAGCTGCAGTCGCTCGCCACCGCGGATTCAGTGACGCTCGATGGTCACTGGGTGACGCTGCGCGCCAATGTCGATCTGCCTGAAGAGGCGGAGTTCGCGGCGCGCAGCGGAGCCGAAGGCGTCGGCCTCATGCGAACCGAGTTTCTGGTGGTCGGCCGCGCGACCATGCCCGACGAAGAGGAACAGTATCAGGCATACAAGCACGTCGTCGAGGCGTTTGGAGGTCGGCCTGTCGTGATCCGGACTTTTGACGTCGGCGGCGACAAGCTTCCCGTCGGCGGCTATCCGACCGATGCCAACCCGTTTCTCGGATGGCGTGCGATCAGGATGTGCCTCGATGAGCCGGAGCTGTTCAAGACGCAGCTGCGCGCGCTTCTGCGCGCGGCGATGCACGGTGACGTGCGCATCATGTTCCCGCTGATCATCACCCTCGACGAGGTCCGGCAGGCGAAGCATCTGCTGAACGAGGCGGCCGGCGAGCTGGACGCGCGCGGCGTGGAATATCGCCACGACCTGCCTCTGGGCGTGATGGTCGAGACGCCCGCCGCGGCGCTTTGCGCCGACACCCTGGTCGAAGATGTCAGCTTCTTCAGTATCGGTACGAACGACCTCGTTCAGTACACCCTCGCCGTCGACCGGGGCAGTGCCGCTCTGGCGGCGCGCTTCACGCCTCTCCATCCGGCTGTTCTCAAGCTGATAAAGCGAATCGTGGATGTCGGGTGCAAGAATCGCCTCGAAGTCGCCGTGTGTGGCGAGATGGCCTCGCAGCCGCTGATGGCCTTCGCTCTGATCGGTCTTGGAGTCAGGTCGCTGAGTGTCGCCGGGCGCTCGGTGCCCCTGGTGAAGCGCATCGTCCGCGGCGTGAGCGTGACGGTAGCGGAGGCGGCGGCAACCGCCGCGCTGGCCTCGCGCACCGCGAGAGAGGCTGAAGACGAGCTGCGGCGGGGACTCCTGTCCGCGTTCGGAGATGCGCCATTCCTTCGCGACGGGTTGCCTGGGTCGTTCGACGGAAATATCTTCGAAGGCTCAGGTGGATCGTAATTATCCTCGGCGCACGAATAGTACGGCGTGCGACCGCTGCCACCGACTCATCCTCAATTCCCCAAGAGGAATTTCGTGCTCGATCGACATCTGTTCACGTCCGAGTCCGTAACCGAAGGTCATCCTGACAAGGTTGCGGACGCGATCTCGGACGCCATCCTCGATGCAATTCTCGCGGATGACCCGAAAGCCCGCGTCGCCTGTGAAACTCTCGTAACTACTGGTCTCGCCTGTGTCGCCGGCGAGATCACGACCACAACCTATGTAAATGTGCCGGAGATCGTCCGCGCGACGATTGACCGGATCGGCTACAACGACACCGCGTTCGGCTTCGATTCGAAGACCTGTGCGGTGATCAGCACGATTGACAAGCAGTCCGCCGACATCGCTCAGGGTGTGGACACCGGCGGCGCCGGCGACCAGGGAATGATGTTCGGATATGCCACGGATGAGACGCCCGAGTTGATGCCAATGCCTATTCAGCTCGCGCATCGCCTCACCGAGCGCCTCGCCGCGTTCCGCCGCTCGAAGGATGGAAAGTGGGTGCGCCCCGACGGAAAGGCTCAGGTCACGGTGCTCTACGAGGATTCGATTCCGATCGGCGTCGATACAGTCGTCGTTTCGACTCAGCACTCCGAAGAGATCTCCACCAGGAAGCTGCGCGAGGCGATCATTTCCGAGGTCATCGAGCCGGTGATCCCGAAAGAGCTGCGCGCCAACGGGGTCAAGTTCCACATCAATCCGACTGGGCGATTCGTGATCGGCGGACCGCAGGGGGACGCCGGGCTCACCGGCCGCAAGATCATCGTCGATACCTACGGTGGGATGGGACGTCACGGCGGTGGCGCGTTCAGCGGCAAGGATCCGTCGAAGGTCGACCGCTCGGCGTGCTATGCGGCGCGGTGGGTCGCCAAGAACATTGTCGCGGCGAAGCTCGCACGGCGCTGCGAAGTGCAGGTCGCCTACGCCATCGGTGTCGCGAAGCCGGTCTCGATCAACGTCGACACTTTCGGGACCAACACCGTTCCCGAGACCAGCATCATGAAAGCTGTTGCGAAGGTCTTCGATCTCACACCAACGGGGATAATAGAGGCGCTCGACCTGCGCCGGCCGATCTACAGCAAGACTTCCTCGTACGGGCACTTTGGCCGCGCATCCGAAAAGAATCCGACCGGGAAGGGAACCTTGTTTACCTGGGAGAGACTCGACCGGGTGGCGGAGCTCAAGAAGGCCGTGAAGGGTGCGTAGCACGTTAACTTGAGTATATGCATCTCGTCGAAGTCGAAGTCATGCGCCTCGGTCTTGATCGCTCGACCAACTCCTACGTCGTGATTCTTCAGGAGAAGGGCGGGGCGCGTCTGCTGCCGATCTGGATCGGTCAGCCGGAGGCCGAGTCCATTGTGATCGAGATGAACAAGCTGAGGAGGGAGCGGCCGCTGACGCACGACCTCTGCAAGAACCTGATCATCGGACTGGGCGGAACCCTGCGCCGCGTGAACATCACCAGGGTGGAGAATCGCACGTTCTACGCTGAGCTCCACATTGCGCAGACATCCGGCGCTGTGCACGTAGACGCGCGTCCTTCCGACAGCATTGCGATCGCCCTCCGGTTCGAGGCGCCGATATTTGCGCAGGAGACTCTGCTCACCGCGCTGTTGCTCGAGGAAGGGCAGTCAGCGCCGGAGATCGTCGCCGAGCCTGCTGAAGAAATGTCGGCCGAGCAGTTGAAGGAATATCTCGAAAACATGCGGCCCGAGGATTTTGGGAAGTTTCACATGTAGTGTGGCGGTCCTGCTGTTGCAGGTCGCCACTCCCACGGATGTGAACCTCGTTTCCGGCCGCGTCGTGCGGCCCGGCGCGCGCAGCATGGAGCCCGTGAGCGGCGCGTGGGTGGTGCTCCATCGGGTCGGCCCCGACCGCGCGGGTCCTCTCGACTCACTGCGCTCCGATGCGACCGGTCGGTATCGATTCGAGTACACACGATCGGGGAGCGATGACGCGGTCTATTTCGTCTCCGCGATGCACGGTGGTGTCGCGTACTTCACTCCTCCGCTGACCGAACGACGAATCGGCGGCCGCGCGGGCGAGATCGCTGTCTTCGATACCACGTCGAGCCGGGTGCCGATCAGCATCCGCGGCCACCACGTCGTGATATCGGCGGTTGATACGCGCGCGTCGCGGGCGATAGTGGAAGTTTTCGAAATATCGAACGACAGCTCGGTGACCCGAATCGCCGCGAACGACCGGCCCGACGGAGCGACCTGGGCGACGCGGCTGCTTCCCAACGCGTCGAACTTCAGGGTGACGCAGGGCGATATCCCGTTGGATGCCGTCAAATTCTCGAACGGCGTCGCCAGTGTTTTCGCTCCGCTCGCACCCGGCGTGAAACAGGTTTCATTTTCCTACTCGGTGCCCGCGAGCGCGTTCCCCCTGCGGCTGCCCGCCGCCGGGCGCATCGATGTGTACGAGATTCTGATCGAAGATGAAACGGGGAGCGTCACCGGACCGAATATCCGGGAGACGGATCCAGTCACCGTCGAGGCTCGGAGCTTTCGTCGTTTTCTGGCCGCCGATGTCCCCGAGCGCTCAGTGGCGGTAATCGATCTGCCCCCCGCGGCGGTAAGCCGAGCGATCGATCCGCGGTTCATGGTCGCGCTGACGCTGCTGATCGGCGGGGCGATGGTAATCGTGCTTGCGCGAGCGCTCCGCCGCAGATAGTTTCGGCGCATAATCGATCGCGGACGGGAGCCACGGAAACCGGTGTGATGCCGGTGCGGCCCCGCCACTGTAACGGGCAGTAAAACACGCACTTGAGCACCACTGGCCAGGCGGCTGGGAAGGTGAGTGCGGCGGCCCGGAGCCAGGAGACGACTTTCGTCCGCGCCACTTTGCAGAGCCTCGGGGGAGGTGCTGGTGGCGATCAGGCGTCTGTCGACGCGTGCTCGTTGCGGGCATTCCCATGGGGGAGGTGTCCGCATTTTGATTTTCCACAGACTAGCGATCCGATTGGGTGCCGGCGCCGTATTGGCGCTCGCGGCCTGCGAACAATCGAACAGGGATGAGCGCGCGGCCGGGGACGATTTCGGCCACGCTGTTAGCGCCGAACGTGTTCCTGAGCGCATCGTTTCGCTCAATCCCGCGACCACCGAGATTCTCTTCACTCTGGGCGCCGGGTCGCGGCTGGTCGGCCGCACCAAGTACGATCTATGGCCGGATTCGGCCCGCTTCGTTCCCGCGCTTGGCGACGGCATTCGGCCGAATGTCGAAGTGGTCCTCGGCACGCGTCCCGACCTCGTCATCCTTTATGCGAGCGAGGACAATCGCGGGGCGGCCGGGCGGTTCCGCGCCGCCGGGGTCAACACGCTGTCGCTGAAGATCGACCACATCTCGGATTTCCGCCGGGCAACAACGCTGCTCGGAAGCATCCTCCAGGATTCGGCGCGCGCCCGCACCGTGATCGACTCGGTTTACAGCAGCCTCAATCGTGTTCGCGCCGCAACGAGTGGTCGTCCCCGCCCAGCGGTGTTCTGGCATGTGTGGGACGCTCCGCTGATCACAATCGGGAGCGGAAGCTTCATGAATGAGCTGGTCGACATCGCCGGCGGGCGGAACGTGTACGCCGACATCGATGGACCGTCCGAAGCGATTTCGCTCGAGGACGTTGCAAAGCGGGATCCGGACTTCATACTCGCCGGGCCGATCGGCGCGTCGAAGATTCGCGGCGATTCCCGTTGGCAAATCGTGCGCGCCGCGCGCGAAGGCAAGATCATGATCGTAGACACGACTCTCGTGGCGCGCCCGTCGGTGCGGTTGGGAGAAGCCGCGGTATCCCTGGCTAACCTGTTACATCCAGGAGCCGTCCGTTGAAGCGCTTTCACGGCTGGTATTGGCTCGCGCTCGTCGGCGCGCTGGTGGGAGCGGTGGCGATCGCGGTCGCCGAGGGGGCTGTCTCGCTTACCCTCGCGGCGGTGATCGACGCGGTCGCCGGGCGAGGCGATCCGACGGCGATCGCGATCGTCCGCGACCTCAGGCTCCCGCGTGCACTGCTTGGCGCTCTCGTCGGCGCCGGGCTTGGTGCGAGCGGTGCCGCACTCCAGGGTGCGCTGAGGAATCCGTTGGCGGAGCCATACCTGCTCGGCGTATCGGGAGGAGCAGCGGTCGGAGCGGTGATCGCTTTTGCGCTCGGGATTTCAAGCGATGGTGTGATAACGCTGGCCGCCTTCCTCGGCGGAATCGGTGCTGTCTTCGTGGCGCTCGCGGTCGCGAGAGTCGGCGGCCGCGGTGTGAGAGCGGATGTGCGAACGCTCCTCATCGCTGGCGTCATCGTCGGTGCGTTTGCGAACGCCGCGATCATGGTTGCCCTGGCGAGCGCCGAGCCGAACACGGTGCGCGGTGCGCTATGGTGGATGATGGGGTCCGCTGCCGATGCAACCTGGACACGCGTGGGTTGGCTGGCGGCGAGCATTGTTGCGGCCGGAGGGGGCCTCGTTTACTGGGCGCGCGAGATCGACGTTCTCTCCCTCGGCGAGGACACGGCCGCGTCCCTCGGTGTCGATGCGGAGCGATCCGGCCGACGCGCATTTCTGCTGGCCGCGCTTCTCGCCGCCGCGACGGTGGCAGCCGCGGGTCTCATCGGATTCGTCGGACTTGTAGTTCCGCACATTGCGCGCATGCTCGGACTGCGCGCTCACCGTCCACTCATCGTCGCTGCCGGTCTGATCGGAGCGACGCTGGTGGTCGCCGCGGACCTGGCGGCGCGCACCGTTGCCGCCCCGGCGGAGCTTCCGCTTGGTGCGATCACCGCACTCCTCGGCGTGCCGTTTTTCCTCGTTCAGCTGAGGAGGGCAGCGTGATCGGCTTCTCCGATGTAGTGGTGAGCTATGCCGCCGCGGCGAAAAACGCGGTCGATGGGGTCACGTTCGATGTTCCCATCGGTCAGCTCACCGCGCTCGCGGGTCCAAACGGTTCGGGGAAGAGCTCGCTGGTGCGCGCGCTGATCCGGCGCGCTGACATATCTGGCGGCGTTGTATCCATCGGTGCGCGCGACGTGAAGACCCTTTCACTCGGCGAGCTCGCACTCAGCGTCGCCGTGGTTCCGCAGCGAGAGGATCCCACCTTCCCGGTACGAGTGCGCGAGTATGTCGCGCTGGGCCGCTATCCGCACCTCGGGTTATGGAAATCCCCTTCTGAGGCGGATGAGCGTGCGGTGGAAGAAGCCCTCACCCAGGCAGACGTCGGCTCGCTCGCCGACCGCGACACGGACGCCATATCCGGCGGCGAGTGGCAGCGGGTTCGAATTGCGCGCGCGCTGGCGCAGAAAGCTCCCGCGCTCGTGCTCGACGAGCCGACGACGTTTCTGGATGTCGCTCACGAGATGGCAATCTTCGAGCTGCTGCATTCTCTGGCGCGCTCGGGGCTGGCCATTCTGCTCGTCAGCCACCAGCTGAACCTCGTCGCCAGGTTCGCCGACACCATCGTGCTGCTCCACGAGGGCCGTGTCGCGACCAACGGCTCACCCGCCGACGTAATGAGGGCGGACAAGCTGGAGTCGATCTACGGGTGGCCGGTGGTGATCAGTCGTGATCCGGCGGTCGGCGCGCCGGCGCTCGTCCCACTCAGGCGGCCGAGGACGCTGTGACATTCGCTTCAGTGCGCGTCGATGAAATGAAATCCGCCGCCGGCTGCGCGCTCAATGCTGCCCGCTGTCGGCTTACCACATCACAAAACCGAGGTGTGTCAATGAAGCTCACGGTCCTCCCGCACATCTGCATCCTCGCTTCCTTCCTGAGCGCGGTTTCGCTCAGTGCGCAGGAAACCGATACTACGCGGCTCGAAACAGTGGTTGTGTCTGCGTCGAAGACTCCCAAGCCGGCCAGCGCGCTGTCGCAGCCCGTTACGGTGATATCGGGAGAAGATCTGCGTGCGCGGGGCGTTGTTCGTGTATCGGACGCGTTACGCGAGGTTCCGGGCGTCTCGATGGTTCAGACCGGGTCATTCGGGGCGGTGACGTCCATGTTTCTCCGCGGTGGTGAGAGCCGGTACACGAAGGTTCTCATCGACGG
>JBDSRC010000162.1:0-5261 GCA_039929505.1 Gemmatimonadaceae bacterium | reverse complement strand
CGGTGTCGCCCGCCACGCCGATGCTGGTTACGAGGAAGCAATCTCCACCGCGCGCGCCCACGGACTTCATTTACCGATGGGCTGAGATGCTGACCGCCGAGTTCAAGCCGTGGCACGTGCCCCTGTTTCTGGCCAAGTACGCGTATCTCACCGTGACGCGTCGCCCGATACTCGTGCACTTCGAGGTGACGACGCGCTGTAATGCGCGTTGCGGCTTCTGCGACTACTGGAAGACGGACCCATCGGCCAAGGCGACGGAAGCAGCATCGTTCGCCGATGCGGCGCGCTTTTTCAACCCGATGCTCATCACCTTTACCGGCGGCGAGCCGACGCTGAGACGCGACCTTGAGGATCTGGTAGCGGCTGTGGACAGGGCCGTCAATCTGAAGTACGTCACGCTGCTCACGCACGGCGGCATGCTGACACCGGAGCGGGCGCGCTCCCTCTGGGAAGCCGGCATAAACCAGTTCAACATCTCGCTGGACTATCTCGACTCGCGCCACGACCACGCGCGCGGAATCCCCGGCTTGAGCGCGAAAATCATGGCAACGGTGCCGCGAATGCGCGAGATGGGAATCACGGGTATCCGCTTCAACACCGTCATCAAGCGCGACAATCTCGATCAGCTCCTGCCGATCGTCGAGCGCGCGCGCGAGCTCGGCTGCGGAGTCAACTTCAGCTGCTACACCGACGCCAAGAACGGGAACCGCGACGGCCTCATCGATGGTGACGATACCGGAGCTCTCGACGCGGTCGTCGCCCAGCTCCTCGCGTTCAAGAGGAAAAGGCGGGGCATCATCACCAACTCCGACTACTACCTCGAGCAGATCCCACGCTACGTGCGCGGCGAAGTCACCGAGCCATGCAGGTCGGGGATGCGCACGATACATCTCGACCCAACCGGCCACGTCAAACGGTGTCCCGACTTCCCGCCTGATTTTCACTGGACCGCGTTTCGGAAGTACGAGCCGATAAACTGTAATGCGTGCTACTACGCTTGCCGTGGCGAGGCCCAGGCGCCGCTTCGTCTCTCCCGCATCCGCGACGTCATGGCGAGCCCCGTCTGACCGACCTCCTGTTTGTAAACGCGTCCGAGGTCGTCACCTGCGCCGGCCCGGCGCGCGCGCGCAAGGGAAGCGAGATGGCTGACGCGGGAGTGCTCACCGACATCGCTGTCGCCGTGAGCGGCGGTCGCATCGCCGCGCTCGGCGCTGCCCGCGACCTCCTCCCCGCGTACGGCGGTTCAGAGGTAGTCGATTGCCGCGGCGGTGTCCTTACCCCGGGACTCGTCGACTCGCACACCCACGCCGTGTTCGGAAAGCCCCGCTACGAGGAGCACGAGCTGCGCGCGCAGGGTCACGACTACATGGAGATAGCAAAGCGTGGCGGCGGGATTCACGCATCGGTCGCGGACTTCCGGCAGCGCGGGGAAGACGAGCTCTTCGAGCTCGCGGCTTCGCGTCTGGTACATCTCACGTCTTATGGCACCACGACCGTCGAGATCAAGTCCGGTTACGGCCTCACCGTCGACGACGAGCTGAAGGCACTGCGTGTCATTGACCGGCTCGCGCGCGAGTTATCCATCCGGATAGTTCCCACCTGGCTTGGCGCGCACGAGATCCCCCTCGAGTTCAGATCGAGCGAGGCGCGTCGCGCCGAGTTTCTGGAGCTTCTGTGCGAGAGCATGCTGCCCGTGGTACAGAAGCAGGGGATCGCCCGCTTCGCGGATGTCTTCTGTGAGCCGGGAGTTTTCACGCTCGACGAGACCCGCCGAATTCTGACGGCCGCGAAGGGCGCGGGCCTTGGTGTCAAGCTCCACGCTGACGAGCTCAAGTCATACGGTGGCGCGGAGCTCGCGGCAGAGCTTGGAGCCGCATCGGCCGATCACCTCGCGGCGATATCGGACACGGGCATTGCGGCGTTAGCCGCCTCGAACGTCGTCGCGACGCTTCTGCCGGGAACGATGCTTTTCCTCGGCAAGGCGAAACAGGCACCAGCCCGTTCGTTGATAGAAGCCGGCGCTGCCGTCGCGCTGGCTACCGATTTCAACCCCGGCACATCGCCTACCGTCAATTTTCCACTGATACTGACACTCGGCGTAAGCCAGCTCAGGCTCACCGTCGGCGAAGCCATCATCGCGGCAACAGTTAACGGTGCTGCGGCGCTCGGACTCGCGGGCGAAGTCGGTCAGATCGCGCCCGGCTTTGCGGCGGATCTTGCTCTGTTCGAGGTGGGAGACCACAGGGAGTTGCCATACTGGTACGGCGCCCGTCTCTGTGTCGGGGCGTGGAGGGCCGGCGTGGCCTGTCGCCCCTATGGGGCAGAAGGTAAGTTGAAGCCTCTCTATCCTCACTCCATGGCTCGGCCATAGGGTGGGTTAAATCCGCGCAGCCGCCACTTAATGTCCAACGTCGAAAAGCTCAAAAAAAAGGCTGCTGAGTTCGAGCAGAAGAAGCAATTCGACCGCGCTCTCGAGTCGTATGTTCAGATCATCGAGCAGACGAAGGGGAACGAGGAGAAGGACGTCGCCATCTACAACCGGGTCGGCGACCTCTACCTGCGGCTTAACAAGACCGACCAGGCGGTCCACTATTACGAGCAGGCAGTCGATCTTTATACCGACGGCGGCTACCTCAACAACGCGATCGCCCTCTGCAACAAGATCCTCCGCCACGCCCCCAAGCGGAATCAGATCTACTACAAGCTCGGGAAGATCAGCGCAAAAAAAGGCTTCAACAGCGACGCAAAGAAGAATTTCCTGGAGTATGCGGATCGCATGCACAAGGCCGGGCGCGACAGCGACGCTTTCGAGGCGCTCGAGGAGTTCGCCGATCTTTGCCCGGGCCAGGACGACATTCGTCTCATGCTGGCCGACCAGCTGGCGAAGGCGGGCAAGGCCCAGGAAGCGGTCGAGCAGCTCCAGATCCTGCACGAGACACTCGACGCCGAAGGCCGGGCGGGTGAAGCCGCCGCCGCGGTGAAGCGAATGCACGCGCTCGATCCAAGCGTTCAGCCGCGGCGAGCCGACACGCCGCGCACCACCGAAAGCGGCGGCCTTGTGTTCCTGGATATGGGTCATTCTCCGCCCAAGAGCCGGCCCAGGATCGAAGGTCTCGAGCCGACATCGTTGGCACCCGAGCCTCCCAGCCGGCCTCGCACGCCGCCACACGTGCAGCCAGCGCCGGAAATCGACCGACTTTCAGATATCGAGCTCACCACTCCAAGCGACGAGCTCGAGCCAATCGAGCTGGATCTGGAACCGATCGCCGATCTGGAGCGGAGTATCGATACGTCAATTCGCGATCTCGAGCTCGAGCCCCTGGAAGGTCTCGAGACGCAAGTCCCTGCCGAGGCCTTCGACCTCACGGTTGATGAGCCGACTGAGCCGGAGCCTGAGCCTGAGCCGGAGCCTGAGCCTCAGGTCGAAGGGCTGATGGGCTCGATGAGCGAAGATGTTTTCCCCGATCCGCTCGTCGGAATGGATTCCAGGAGTATGGAGACTCCCTTCGATTCCTCCGATCCGCTCGCGGGTCTCTCCGTGCTGGAGGACGAGCGGTGGTACGAGGACAATCCGCTCAAGGGCTTGAGCAGCAAGGTCGATCCGGTGCTCGATCCGCCGCCGCCCGCTCCAGCCGCGGCCGAGGAAGCGACTCCCGAGGAAGAGCCGGTGGATATCAATGCTCTCGAGCTCGAGGAGACGAGTGAGCCAGAGGTGGTCGAGGAGCCTGGACCAAAGGCAGCGAAGAAGAAGGCGAAAGCGCCTGAGCCCGAGCCGCTGAAGCTGGTCCAGGACGAAGAAACCTCTCGGTCCGCACCTGAGCCCGCGGCACCCGAGGAGCCCGCGCCTGCCGAACCTTCGCGCACCGAGCGGAAGTTTCCGTTCAATCCGTTCAAGCGAACGGCGCAGGCGAAGCGAGCGGGACCGCGTTCCACCCCGCCGCGCAATGACGACAAGCTGCCGAAGACGCAGAGGCCCCGCGACAACGCCCCGCACGCGCCCGCGCGCCCGAAGGGCACCGGCGGCGACACGGACTTCGTCGATCTTGCCGACTGGCTCCGCGAGGACTCGGCTCCACGCTCGACGCGCATGGTCGCGTCGGACGACAAGCGCATCGGTGACGAGCAGGCGGATTTCGGCGACATGCTCGAGAAGTTCAAGGCGGGGGTTGCCGCCAACGTCGACGAGGAAGACTTCGACAGTCACTACGATCTCGGTGTCGCCTATCGGGAGATGGGCCTCATCGATGAGGCGGTATCCGAGTTTCAGAAAGCGCTCAGGGGTGCGACGCAGCGCATCCGCGCTTACGAAGCACTCGGGCAGTGCTTCATCGATCGCGCCGAGTTCGACGTAGCGATTACGGTTCTCTCTCGCGCGCTACGCGAGCCCGGACTCGAGGACGACGACCTCATCTCTGTTCTCTATCTCCTCGGCTACGCCGCCGAAGAGAGTGGGCAGCCACGCGACGCGGCCGCGTACTACCAGCGGGTTTTCGCGAGCGACATCGACTTCAGGGACGTGGGTGAGCGGCTGAAGACAATGTCCAAAGCCGCCTCCAGGTGAGAACCGTAGAAGACGAAGGACGGTCTCCAACAGTGAGCCTCCCCGCTGCGAAGGGCGTCACTCTCCAGAATATCCAGGCCCCCATCCGCGAGCGGCTCGACCAGGTGTCCCAGACGATGGGACGAATCGTCTCGAGCGAGCTCCCACTCGTCGGTCAGGTCAGCGCGCACCTGCTCGCCATGCGCGGCAAGATGTTCCGGCCGACACTGCTGCTTCTTGCGAGCGAAGTAGCCGGTGAGGGCGAGGAGAAGGCTGTTCGAATTGCCGCGTCGCTGGAGCTGATTCATCTTGCAACGCTGGTGCACGACGACGCCGTCGACCACTCCGCTCTCCGGCGTGGAATGCCGACCGTCAACGCGTTGTTCAGCCACCAGATCTCCGTGATCATGGGAGACTTCCTCTATTCGACCGCGCTCACTGATCTGGTGGGGCTTGGCGATCTCGAGGCGCTCCAGGCATTGACGCGCGCATCGACGGAGATGACACTGGGCGAGATGCGACAGCTCGCGGTGATCGAGCCTCTCGATTTCGGCGAGAGTGAGTATTACGACCTCATTCGGTCGAAGACCGCATCTCTGATGCGTGCGGCGTGCGAGCTCGGCGCGCTTTCAGGCGCGCGGAATCACCGGCGCGCGCTCGGAGCGTACGGCGAGAACCTGGGGATGGCATTTCAGATCACCGACGATCTTCTCGATTATCG
>JBDSRC010000161.1:0-2567 GCA_039929505.1 Gemmatimonadaceae bacterium | reverse complement strand
CGACTCCTTGATCGGCTTGCCTCCATCCATCGTTTCGGCGACCGCGAACTCGCGGGCGCGGTCCTGAATGAGGCGGGCGATGCGATAGAGGTATTTGCCTCGCTCGCGACCGGGCAGCTTGCTCCACGCGAGAAATGCTTTTTGTGCTGCCTGATACGCCTTGTCGACGTCAGTGGAATCCGCATGCGCGATCTCGGCGAGAACTTCTTCCGTCGCCGGATTGATCGACTCGAAATATTTGCCGGACCTGGGAGAGACGAATTTTCCGTCGATGAACAGCCCGTACCGATTTCGCAGGCGCGGGTTGGCTGTCTCGGGCGCCGGATCGTATTCCCAGAGGTCGCCGAATATGAGCTGCGGGATCGAGCTCCCGCCGGCAGCGCCCGGACGCGTGATGGGCCTGGTCGATGTCATGTCAGTAGCTCTCCGCGGCTTCCGTAAAGTAGTAGGGCGCCTGGTATGCGCCGGTCTTTTCCTTCTCGATCTGGCGGAGCAGATCGTTGAGCAGTGAGCTCGCTCCGAAGCGATAGCGTGAAGGGTTGAGCCACGCATCGCCCAGAGTTTCCTTGACCGCGACTAGATAGTGCAGCGCCTGCTTGGCGGTGCGTATTCCCCCCGCTGGCTTCATGCCGATGGGGATACCCGTGGCGAGATAGAAGTCACGGATTGCTTCGATCATCACCTGGGTATTGGCGAGTGTCGCCGCCCCGGATGCCTTCCCGGTGCTGGTCTTGATGAAATCGCCGGACCGGATCACCTGCATCGCCAGGAACGACGCCGCGCGAATGTTGTCGTAGGTGTCGAGCTCGCTGACCTCGAGGATGACCTTGAGCTGCGCGTCTCCGCAGGTCTCGACGACAGCGCTGATCTCATCCTGCACCGCGTTGAACTCTCCGGAGAGGAACAGTCCACGGTTGATCACCATGTCGATTTCGTCCGCGCCGTCGGAGACGGCCGTCCGCACTTCCTCGAGCCGCAGTGAAAGGGGGCTTTGCCCCGATGGAAACGACGTCGCCACCGATGCGACCTTGATCGCCGTATCGGCGAGCCAGCGAGCGGCGTGCCTGACGAGAAAGGGGTAGATGCAAACCGCGGCGACCGGAGGAACGTCCGGATCCGCGCTTGGCCGCCGTGCTTTCTGACAAAGCGAGGCGACCTTCCCGGGAGTGTCCTTCCCTTCGAGGGTGGTGAGATCCACCATCGAGACCGCCGTCTTGAGTCCCCACAGCTTGGAGCCCTTCTTGATGCTCCGGGTGGTGAACTTAGCCACGCGCTCCTCGATCCCGACCTGATCGACGGTACCGATCTCGTCGAACAGCTTGCTGAAGCTGGATCCTTGGGGAGGGCGCATTGTACTTCCAAATATCGCTCCGTGAAACCCCTATTACAACGCCGCGTGAAGGACGTTTACTTTGAGGTCATGGCAGAGGCGCGCCCATTCGCGGTGCTGTTCGATTTGGACGGAACGCTGGTCGATTCGATTGCGCTGTTGCTCGCGTGCATGAATCACACGTTCGAGGGGCGAACTCGCCGCCCCACCGAGGGCGAGTGGATCGAAGGCCTCGGCACGCCGCTCCCCAAGCAGCTCACGCCGTACATAGAGTCCGACCAGGACCGCGAGCACCTCGTACAGCGGTACCGCGGCTATCAGTTCGAGAATCACGACCGGTTGATGGCGAGGTACGAAGGAGTGATAGAGACGCTGGCGCTCCTCTTTCAGCGCGGGCATCCGATGGGGGTGGTTACGAGCAAGGGCAACGCGATGATGGACCGCGGCCTCAAGTTCATCGGCGCCGACGACTACATCGAGGTGGCGATCGGCTACGACTCGTGCCACATCCACAAACCCGACCCGTTCCCGGTGCGAATGGCGCTCGAGAAGCTCGGTTATGCGCCCGAGGAAGCTCTGTTCGTCGGCGACTCTCCGCACGACATCAATGCCGGGAACGCGGCGGGGGTGATAACCGTCGCCGCGCTGTGGGGACCGTTCACCCGCTCACAGCTGGAGCCGCACCGCCCCGCGCATTTTCTCGAGCGAATGACGGATCTTCCGGCGTTGCTCGACCGAATCACCCCGACCGTCACGGGGTAATATATTTCGCTCGTTAGACCCTTTTAGGAGTGACTGAGATGGGCATTTCATACCAGACGGGAACGGCAACACCGGTCGTACGCACCGGAGAGGAGCGCGCGACGCTCGTTCGGCGGACGTACGCCCTCGTGCTCGTCAGCGTGATAGTGACAATGGTGGGGACGTCGTTCACCCTCTCACAGCCGGCTCTATTGCAGGCGGTGGCCGCTCACCCATTCATCGCTATGATCTGCGCGTTCGCGCCGCTCCTGCTCGCGACACGCAAGAAGGCAGAGTTCCCGATGAACATCGGCCTGGTGCTGCTCTTCAATTTCGTGATGGGAGTTGTCATCGCGCCGGCGATCTTCATCTACGGACGCAGTCAGCCAGGCCTCATCGCGCAGGCCGCAACGCTGACGCTCGGCGCGTTCGGCATTCTCACGCTCTACGCATTCGTCAGTCGCCGTGATTTCAGCGCGTGGGGAAGCTTCCTGAC
>JBDSRC010000160.1:0-8818 GCA_039929505.1 Gemmatimonadaceae bacterium | reverse complement strand
AGACCTGTTTTTCCCAACGACAAAACACCTGTTCAGATTGCAGGCGCAGCGCCGAAGTCAACAGTCCAGGCTAGCGCTGTTTCTACCCCTGGCCGACCCGACCCGGAGCCGGCTTCTGCTCGCTCTCGAGCGCAACGAGCTCACGGTAAATGAGTTGCAATCAATCGTTCAGCTCCCGCAGTCCACGATCAGCCGGCACTTGAAGGTCCTGAGCGCCGAGGGGTGGGTCGAAGCGCGGGCGGAAGGAACGAGCCGTCACTACCGGGTGGCGGCAGACGCGCTGGACAGCGCCAGTCGTCGCCTCTGGCACTTGGTGCGCGACGAGGTCATGCACTCGAGCGCGGCCGAGCAGGACGCGCGACGCGCACAGGCCGTGCTCGCCGTACGACGGACGAAGTCCCAGCAGTTCTTCTCGACATCCGCTGGACAATGGGACCGTGTGCGGCTCGACCTGTTCGGCCGCCCGGCCGACATCGCGCTGCTCGGATTGCTCGACGAGAGATGGAAGGTCGCTGATCTCGGGTGCGGCACTGGTGGAATCACACAGGCGCTCGCGCCCTTCGTCCAGAGGGTGATCGCCGTGGATGAGTCGAGCGCGATGCTCTCCGCGGCGCGGAAACGGCTCCATGGTCTCGACAACGTCGACATCCGGAACGGGCGCCTCGAAGCATTGCCGCTCGCTGACCAGGAAGTCGACGTGGCGCTGCTCTTTCTCGTGCTCCACTACGTCCCGGATCCGGCTCGTGTCGTCGCCGAGGCCGCGCGGGTTCTCAGGCCGGGAGGCCGCCTGCTCGTGCTCGATATGATGCCGCACGATCGACACGATTTGAAACAGTCGATGGGTCACCTCTGGCAGGGTTTCGCCAGCGAGACCCTCGGAGACTTGATGCGTGCCGCGGGACTGGGGAGCTTCCGCTACAATTCGCTGCCACCGGATCCGGCGGCGAAGGGCCCGCTGTTGTTCGCGGCGTCGGGAAGACGGAGCGCCGCCGTGGCGCGCAAAAGCAATTCAAGGAAGAAGGCGGACGCGGCTCCGCTCATGAAGTCCGCATAAACGATTTCGACGCAGATTCCAACAAGGAGCAGACAGTGGCAACCATCACCGAACCCATGAACGTTTTCACGGCGGCGACCGAGTCCGGACGCGAGCCTTACAAGGTGAAGGACATCTCGCTGGCAGAGTTCGGGCGAAACGAGATCCGTCTCGCCGAGCACGAGATGCCGGGCCTCATGGCTTTGCGCTCCGAATACAGAGGGAAGCAGCCTCTCGCCGGCGCGAAAATCATGGGCTCGCTCCACATGACGGTACAGACCGCGGTGCTAATCGAGACGTTGAGCGAGCTCGGCGCGGATGTGCGCTGGGTGTCGTGCAATATCTTCTCGACCCAGGACCACGCCGCGGCCGCGGTAGTCGTCGGCAGGAACGGCACGATCAACAAGCCGAAAGGCATTCCGGTGTTCGCCTGGAAGGGCGAGACGCTCGAGGAGTACTGGTGGTGCACGGATCAGGCACTCGTCTGGCCGGATGGCTCCGGTCCGAATCTATTGCTCGATGACGGCGGCGATGCGACGCTACTGGTCCACAGGGGCGTCGAGTTCGAAAAAGAGGGCCGCGTGCCGGACTTCAACGAGCACCGTGACTCAGAGGAGTACGGCGTCATCCTCGGCTTGCTCGGTCGCGAATTCAAGAAGGATCCCGAGCGCTGGACGCGCATGTCAAAGGATTTGCGCGGAGTCTCCGAGGAGACCACCACCGGCGTACACCGACTGTACCAGATGATGGAGGCGGGCACGCTTCTCTTCCCCGCCATCAACGTCAACGACTCGGTCACGAAGAGCAAGTTCGACAACCTCTACGGCTGCCGTCATTCGCTCACGGATGGAATTCTACGCGCTTCGGACGTCATGCTTGCCGGAAAGGTCGCCGTGATCTGCGGGTATGGCGACGTCGGGAAGGGCTGCGCCCAGGCGCTGAAAGGTCAGGGCGCGCGGGTCGTCATCACCGAGATCGATCCGATCTGCGCACTGCAGGCGGCGATGGAAGGCTACCAGGTGACGACGCTCGAGGAAGTCGTGAAGACTGCCGACATCTTCATCACCGCCACGGGTAACAAGGACATCATCACTTCCGAGCACATGGCACGGATGAAGGACAAGGCGATCGTCGGAAACATCGGTCACTTCGACAACGAGATCGACATGGCCGGCCTGAAAAAAACCAAAGGCGTGAAGCGGATCCAGATCAAGCCGCAGTACGACGAGTACGTCTTCCCCGATGGTCACAGCATCATGATTCTGGCGGAAGGCCGCCTGCTCAATCTCGGCTGCGCGACCGGCCATCCGAGCTTCGTGATGTCGGCGAGCTTCACCAACCAGGTAATGGCGCAGATCGAGCTGCACAACAACTGCGACGCCTACGAGTGCCGGGTGTATACGTTACCGAAGAGGCTCGACGAAAAGGTTGCACGGCTGCACCTGGACAAGCTCGGAGTGAAGTTGACGACGCTCTCGGCCGACCAGGCCGCGTATCTGTCGGTGCCGGTCGACGGGCCGTACAAGTCGGAGCACTACCGATACTAGAGACTTCTAAAAACTGCATTGTCTTTGCACTCATCCAGTGATCGTCCCTATTTCCCTCGAGCCGAATCTCTCGAGAAAAACGGCGACCGGATGACCGGGCGGTTCTGATCATAGGACCGCTTTGTCAGCACCCTCACAGTGCTATCGGAGCCAACCCAGTTCTGGACGGTCACTGAATCGAGCAGCTTGTACCGCCTCGCCAGCTCCTCCCGGTACCACTTCGCCGCAAGGAGCGGGACCGTCACGACCGTGACGTCGCCGCGCTTTTTTTCCACCAGCTGGTAATACCAGAGCGGATAGGTGTCGTTGTCTCCGAGCGCGAGCATTACCCCGTTGGGAGGAACGCGCTCCAGCATCTCCACGGCGTCGATGCGCGCCCGGTCTTCCAACGCGTTGGTGCGGCGGTCGGTCGCGCTCCAGTTCATGATCGCGGGAGCGAAAGGTGCCACAAGCGCGAGCATCTTGAAGGGTGCCGGCAGGCGGCGCGACAGGGTGATTGCGCCGTACCCCGCCCACAGTCCCCAGCAGACGAAGGCGAAGAAGAAGAAATAGTCCCGCTCCCGCGCCTCGTGCAGGGCGCCGGGCTCGAGCCATCCCTCGCCGAAGGACGGTCCCGCCTTCAGGTTGAGGTAGACGACTACCCCCAGCCAGGAAATCAGCAGCAGCACGGTGAGCGCCCTCCAGCTCCGCCGATCCGCGGCCCGGTGCGCGGCAAACCCAAAAACTCCCAGCAGAGCGTAGACGACCGTCGCCGGAGTCCTCCACCAGTTGGGCGGAGCGCCCGGATCCAGACCGAGCGCGAACTGCCAATCGGCATACTCGAAGACGTTCGCGATCTGCAGGTGGAATGGAGCCTGTCGGGGCCAGAGCGGCGCGACGCTGTACTGCCGTCGGAAAATGACATCGGAAAGAGCGCTCAACGTCGACGGATTTCCCTGGTTCACCGCCGGGTCGTGGCGCGCCCGCACGTACATCACCGCCACAAACGTCATCCCCAGGATCGCCAACATGAGGGCGGACCCGACCACTCTGCCCATGGAAATTCCGTCGCGGCGTCCGTCGACGCGCCGCTTTCCCACCGGTAGCGCGAAATAACCGTCGTGCGTTGTGAACGCGAGCAGCATCGCGCTCGGAAGCGCGAGGAGGGGCATCAGGTGGAGCGCCCACGACAGGCCGGCAATGTAGCCGAGGAGGAGGATCCACCGCGCGTCCGATCTCATGCCGGCGCGGTCGCCGGCCCAGAGGATCCAGCACCCGAACAAAAGCGCCACCGCATAGACTTCGGTTTCCGTCGCGCTCAGCCACACCGTCGACATGAGCCCGGCTGTCACCCCCGCCGCTGTCCCCGCGAATCCGTCATCAGTCCAGCGGGCGAAGAGGCTGGCAAGTATGCCGCAAGCCACGGCCGTGCTTACGGCGGAGAGCAGATTGATCGACCGCGCGAAGCCGAAGATGGGCGCGAACGCCAGACTCCAGACTTTGCCGAGGACTATGTATAGCGGAGTGCCCGGCGGGTGCGGAATTCCCAGTGAGTGGATAGCAGACAGAAACTCACCCGAATCCCAGAGCGTGACGCTGGGCGCGAGCGTGAGCATGTAGACGAACAGGAGAAGGACGGCGGTCGTCCAGCCGGGTGTCGGAAAGCGCCTCGTCGTACTAATGCTTGAGCATCTCCGATTCCTCCGGCGTTAACGCCCACGCGGCGTCGAGCGCGAGCCGGTTGGGGCGGACTCGGTGCACCCGGAAGATCCTCGCACCGGCAAAGAACGCGACCACGTTCACTCCGACGGTGGCCATGTCGCGATCGTCGTTGTCAAACTGCTGGCTCGCGGTGTCGATCGGCAAGGGAGACCCGGCGTTGGCCGCCACGTATCGAATAAGCTCCGCGATGACACGCTTGCGCGAAGCGCCGACGAATACCGGATACCCGAACGCCACGATCCGCCGCAGCTCGGCGAGCGCGGCCAATGAATGTCCGGTTCGCTTGGAGAAGCCGATCCCTGGATCGATGGCGATACGCGCCGGATGTATGCCGGCGAGCTGCGCGGTCTCGACCGACTCTTCGAGCTCGGAGAGAATCTCCCCAACCGGATCGGCGCCGTAGGTGGCCTTGTCGTAGCTCGCCATTTCGGCCACGGTTCCGCGGGAGTGCACCACGACGACGTTGCAGCCGGCGTCCGCACAGACGCGCGGCATCTCGGGATCCAGAGTGAGGCCCGACACATCGTTGACCACCGATGCGCCTTCCGCCAGCGCCGCGCGCGCAACCTCCGCTTTTACCGTGTCGATGCAGATCGCGACTTCGCTCCACCGCGACCGGATAGCGCGGATGATCGGGAGCACGCGACGCAACTCCTCACGCAGCGGCACGGGCTGGGCGCCGGGTCGGGTCGATTCCCCCCCGATGTCAATCGCGTCGGCGCCTTCCGATATCAGTTGCCCGGCCTGTGTGATCGCGGCTTCCGTGGAAACGAAATTACCCCCGTCGCTGAAGCTGTCGGGGGTAACGTTGAGGATGCCGAAGATCGTGGGCCGCTCCGATTTCGACGGCCAGGCAAAGCTCACGCGGGCGCGACCTCCGGACCTCCGAAGAGTGGCGGCTTGGACGGCTTGGGATGAAGCACGGGAGTTGTAGCTGGCGCCGGGGCGGTCGGAGGCGGACTTGCCGGACGCGGGGGAAGAGTTTCACCACGCGCCAGGGCGGCGACCTCGCCACCCGTCAGCGTCTCACGATCGAGCAGGGCGGCGGCAACCGTGTGCAACAGGTCCATATGCTCCTTCAGCACTTTCGTGGCTCTCGCGTACGCTTCCTTGATCACTCGCGTGACCTCCGAGTCTACCAGCTGGGCCGTGCGCTCGGACACTTCGCGGCGTGTCTGTATCTCGCGCCCGAGGAAGAGCTCCTGCTCGTTGTCGCCAACGAGGATCGGACCGATCTCGTCGGAGAGACCCCACTGCGACACGTAGCGACGCGCAAGCCCGGTGGCCTGCTGAATGTCGCTCGCCGCGCCGGTGGTGACGCGATCGCGCCCGAACACCAGCTCCTCGGCGACGCGTCCGCCATACGCTTTTACCAGGTTCGCCTCGAGCTGCTCTCGCGTCACCGACACGCGATCGTCCTCGGGTAGCGTCCACGCCACGCCGAGCGTGCGGCCGCGGGGAACGATGGTGACTTTGTGCAGCGGATCGTTTCCCTTCACCTTGATCGCGCAGATCGCATGACCAGCTTCGTGATAGGCGGTGAGCTTCCGCTCCTCGTCCTTCATCACCATCGACTTGCGCTCGGCGCCCATCATCACCTTGTCCTTCGCCTCCTCGAGGTCCGCCATGTACACCTTGTCGTGGTTGCGACGGGCGGCGAGGAGAGCGCCTTCGTTGACCAGGTTGGCGAGATCGGCTCCCGCCATTCCCGGGGTGCCGCGCGCGAGCGTCGTGACGTCCACGTCCTCAGCCATCGGCTTGTTGCGGATGTGGACGCGCAGAATACCCTCGCGGCCGCGCAGGTCCGGCAAATCGACAACGATTTGACGGTCGAACCGGCCGGGCCGCATGAGCGCGGGGTCGAGCACGTCGGGACGGTTGGTGGCCGCGATCAGAATCACGCCTTCGTTCGATTCGAAGCCATCCATCTCGACCAGCAGCTGGTTGAGCGTCTGCTCTCTCTCGTCGTGACCGCCGCCCAGACCGGCGCCACGGTGGCGGCCGACAGCGTCGATCTCGTCGATGAAGATGATGCACGGCGCGTGCGCCTTGCCTTGCTCGAACAGGTCACGAACGCGGCTTGCACCGACACCGACGAACATCTCCACGAAATCGGAGCCGGACATCGAGAAGAAGGGCCTGGCGGCTTCGCCGGCAACGGCCCGGGCAAGCAGAGTTTTTCCCGTGCCGGGAGGGCCGACCAGGAGCGCGCCCTTCGGCAACCGGCCGCCGAGCTTGGTGAACTTCTGCGGATCCTTGAGGAACTCGATGATCTCCTGCAGCTCGACCTTCGCTTCATCCGCGCCGGCAACGTCGTCGAAGGTCACCTTCGGCGTGTCACCCGTGAGGAGCTTCGCCTTCGACTTGCCGAAGCTGAACGCCTTCGCTCCACCCGCCTGCATCGAGCGGAAGAGGAAGAACCAGATGCCGATAATCAGCAGGTACGGGAAAATGCTGACGAGGACGGCGCTGATGGGCATGCGCGCATCCTCGGCCGAGATCTGGACGTTGTGCTTGGTGAGAAGTGCGATCTCTTCCGGTGAGTCCGCCATCGGGAGGCGCACGTTGAACTTCGACACCATGCGCTTGTCGACCGGAATTCTTTGGCGGAGATCGCCGGTGATCTGGCGGCCGGACTGGATCGTGACCTTGTCGACGTTCCCCTTCTCGACTTCCTGCTTGTACTGCGAGTAGGAAATCTCAGGCGCGGCCTCGGCGCCCTTGCCCGAGAACTGGATGATCGCGACGGGTACGAGTATGACGAAAACCCAGAAAGAGAGCTGCTTGGAAACCTTGCTCCAGTTCGTCGGCTTTTTCGGCGCGTTCTTGTTAGGCATCTGTATTGGCATTACTGCAAGCTCGCTATATACGGCAAATGGCGGAAGTTCTCCGCGTGATCCAATCCATATCCAACCAGAAACTCATGTGGAGCATCGAATCCGACGAACCTGGTCTCATGCTTGAGACCGTCGGCGATTCTCTTGTGCAGCAGCGCGCAAATCTCGACTGAGCGCGGCTTCCGCTGTTCGAGTATGTCCATCAGACGATTGAGGGTCCGGCCGGAATCCACGATGTCCTCGACGAGAAGGATATCCTTTCCTTCCAGCCGGGTTTCGGGATCGTAGACCAGCCTGACAGTCCCACTCGACACCATTCCGTCTCCGTAACTCGACGCAACGAGAAAATCGACCTGCAACGGCCGGGTTATCTGCCTGACGAGATCGCTGAGGAAGATGAAGCTTCCCTTGAGCAGTCCCAGTACCAGCAAATCCCCATCCGGGTAAGCCGCGCTGATCTCCCGGCCCAGCTCGCCGACCCGGCGCGCGATCGCAGCTTCGTCGAACGCGATCCGCTTGACTGCCCGTCCCGAAAGCCGCGGATCGGCGATCGCGTCGATCGGTCTCACCGCACTGCTCACGACGGTGGCGCGGTCAGGGCAGAACGCCAGCGGCGCAGCAACATGTGATCCCGCCGCATCACGATCTCCACTCCACCGGACAGCTGAATCGCGCCGCCAGTCGCTCCCTTTATTGTAAACTCGGCGGCGCGGTGTGTTCCGCGACGATCCATGACTACGCTGGCTCGCGCCGCCAGGACCGGCCAGAGAACCCGCAGTGATTCCGAGTCGAATCCGCGCAGGCTCGACCGATCGATGCGGAGCGCTCCATCGACAGCAGGCGTGGGATCCACGTCGCCCGCAATTTCCTCGAGCGAGCGCCGCCAATCCGCCGATGCACGGGCGAGCGTGAGCAGCTCGTCGGAGAAGCCGGGGTTTCTGCGGGTAATCGAGGGCAGGAGATCGAGCCTGATCCGGTTCCGCAGGTGCTTGCGGTCGGAATTGGTCGGATCCTCCAGAAACCTCACGCGATTGGCGGCGGCGTAATCAGCGATCGCGGCACGCCGGACCTCGAGGAAGGGACGAATCACTTCCGAATCCGCGTAAAGTCCCGCCAGTCCCCGCGGTCCGGCGTCGCGCAGGATGCGCATGAACACCGTCTCGATCTGGTCATCACGGGTGTGAGCCGTAACCACGCTCGCGGATTGCTTCGCCGCTACCTGATCGAGAAACGCCCATCTGGCCCTGCGCCATTCCTCTTCGCGGGTGCCGGTGGTGGCCGCGCGTCCAGCGACGCACGGAATTCCGAGGCGGGCTGACTCTTTCGCGACCATTGAGGCGGCGCGTCCGGCCGCTCGCCCGGTGCCATGGTCGAACGTTGCGACGGTGATTCTCCCGCGGTCCCGCGCGGAGAGGCGCGATGCGGCCGTCAGCAGAACCATCGAGTCCACTCCGCCCGACACCGCGAGCACCTTGCGCGTGGCACCCGCCAGCGCCGCTCCGACTGCGAGCTCTACCGTCGGTGCTTCAACCCGAGCAATCGCCATGATACTATTAATTTACCTACTACGGGGGGAGTTTCGCTTGGAAACGCACGGTCCGCTGGGCACGCTCTGGGTATCGCTGGGCTTGATCGCGTTCTACATCGCGCTGACGTGGCTAAACGCGCTGCTCGGCCTGTTCCTGACGCCCCTTTTTATC
>JBDSRC010000159.1:0-3057 GCA_039929505.1 Gemmatimonadaceae bacterium | reverse complement strand
CGACCGCTAGCAGGTCGTACGACATGAGGAGCATGCGAATGGCCGGGTCCGCCGTCAGGCGATTGACGAACGTTTCGCCACCCATTCCCTGAATCGCGGTGAAGAGGTGCGACAGCGCGGTCCGGTGTACCGCATCGATGCCCTCGAGCAGGGAGTCCAGCTGCTCTCGCACATCCGGGTCGGGATGCGACTGAAGTTGGACGATGATTCTGGAGATGTTCTCCAGAATATCGTCCCCAGCTTGCACGGATTCAGGCGCGATATCCGTCATTGGACGCGCATTCCGGGAGGAGTGGCGAACTCGAGGGGTTGCAGCGGCAGACTGGCGACCGCGGTATCATCGGTTGCGAGCGCCTTTACCAAAGTGCATACGCCGTCGAATGCGGCGGCCACCGCGTCACTCAGGGTTGCACCGAACTCGTGGGTCTCCGGTTCGACCTCTACGACGACGACTTCGGGTGGAAGCGCGCGAAAGTGTCCGGCGACGGCAAGAGTGTTCTCGAGCGCGATGATACCCGTTACCCCTTCGGTTACAGCCGCCTGAATGTCATCGGCCGGCGGAAGAACCCCATCCCACCGATAGCAGCTCACCGTTCCGGGCGGGCGCGAGCCGCGCTTGACCGCGGAGATAAAAATTGCTCGCCCGAATCGATCGTCAGGAGGCTCATCCTCGAATCGTTGCATCACCGCTATCGGATTGTAGCTGAGATCCTCTACCACGATGTTCGCCGGGGAATCCCAGCGGCCGAGTCTCTCGATTACGTCGACTCCTATCGAATAATCGCAGAGATCAGGGTAGCCGACACCGGCGACGATGACGCGCATCGACGGCCTCGCTCAGTCGTCGAGGCCGCACGCGCAGGTATTCACCTCGCGCGTGATGAGACCGCCCTCGGACTGAATGTGCGTGGTGCACGGCATGCACGGGTCGAAGCTACGGATCGCGCGCAGGACGTCGAGGCCGCGGAACTGTTTGGGATCGTTGGTCTCCTCGAGGAGTGGAGTGTTGAGCACGGCCTCCTCGTACGGACCCGGCTGGTCCCAGCGATCGGTCGGCGATGCGTTCCAAGTGGACGGCGTGAGGATCTGGTAGTTCGAGACAGCGCCACGATCGAGCGTCAGGTGGTGGGTGAGATACCCACGGCCGGCGCCCCAGAACCCAACGCCGCGCTGCTCGCCCCTGGTTGGGATGTGGAAGGGAGTGCTGGTCTTGGTAATCCCCTCCTTCAGGATCTCCATCGCCGCCAGCCAGTTGTTGAACGCGACCATGGTCGTGAACGCCATGCAATACGCGCGACCGCGATTTCTCTCGAAGGCGTTCCATTCGGTGGGCACATGCCACTCGAGCTGGGATTCGGGTAGCGCACCCGCGGGCACACGCATCTTGAGGGAGTGACCGGTGGACTCGATGTAGGGATTGTCCGGCAGCTTCTTCGCGACGGCCGTGTTCCAGAGCCGCGCGTAGCACCCGGCCTCCATGCTGTTCCTGTCCCATCTGGGCGTCGTGTCCCAGGTGTACTTCTCCTTCCAGCTCTGACCCTGCGGGCGAGGCCGCGTAATCTTGTTCCACGGGTGATACGGCGACAGCGGACTCCCGCTCGGATCGTTCGCGAAGTGCTGCTGCTGGCCTTCTCCCGTCCACTCGGCGTAGAACGAATGGTCGACGAATTCCTCGAGGCCCATGTTGATCTTCTTGAGATCGGTGGTCACCAGCTTCCCATCGACGATCGCGCCCGGTGTCGCCCACCGCTTGTTGCCCCACTCGTCCGCGTTCTCGTACGTGGCGTCATACGCTTCGGGAAGATCGAAGATCCCGGTGTCGATCATGCTCGCCCGGCGGGCGCCAACTTTCTTGTATTCGGGGTTTGCCTCGTAGAAGAACTCCGTGATGTCGTCCCAGATGAGCGCGATCTTCTTCGAGTAGTCGAAGAATTGCGAGAGGCGAATGAGCATCTCGTTCATCACCGTCAGGTTGATGGTCGAGCTCATTCCTCCGGGCACGATCGTCTGCGGGTGCGGGTACTTGCCGCAGATGAGGACGTACGCCTCACGGGCGACGCGGGTCATGTGGAGCGCTTCGAGGTACAGCTTCCCGCTCAGCGGATTCAGATCCGTCATCAGGTCCGCGATGGTGCGGAAGCCATGAATCGCCGTGTGTCGCGCTTCGGTAGTCTTCGCGCGGGCCCACAGCGACGGGTTGGTCGGCTCGACAATCGCCTGTGAGTAATCCGGCCCGGCGAGGAGATGCAGGTGAAGGGGATGGTCGTAAAGAAACTCTAGCGCGAGAGCGAGGTTCCTGATGATCACGCCGAGCGGTGGCGGGCAGCAGCCGATCGCCATCTCGATGGCCAGCGCCGAACAGGTGGAGTGCACACCGCCGCATACCCCGCACGCGCGGCTCGTGATGTAGATCGCGTCGCGTGGATCGCGGCCGACCATGATGACCTCGTAGCCGCGAAACAGCGTCGCAACCGAGCGGGCCTCGATGATCTTCCGGTTCTCGAAATCAGCGACCGTGTGGAAGGCGAGCGCCCCGGCGACGCGGGTAACGGGGTCGAAATCGAGCGGCTTGATGTGTCCGTTGCGCCGGACGAGCTCTTCCACCTTTTCCTGCGTGAGCTGACGGGGCCCGCTCGACGGGGTGGTTGCGGTCGCGCTGTAGGGATCGCGGACGCCCTCGCGCAGGAACGGCTTTCCCTGAGGGTCAAACTCGATCGGCAGATTCTTGAAGCACATTTCTCGGAACCCCTTGGCGTGAACTCTAGGTGAGCTTGAAGACTCTGGCGGCGCGGCCAAGATGGCCATCGGCGACGCGCAATCCGCCGAGTAATGCGACCATAGCGCCGTTGATCGTCGTGAGCTTCTCGGGCAGCGGCTGGGTGTGGCCGGCGACGATCTCCAGCCCATCGGCGATCGCCATCACGGTCTTGCGTGCCGAATTGAGCGCCCAGGCGATACCGATGAGATAACCGGCGAGCGCGAGGACGACCAGAGCGACGGTAATCAATGTCAGTGTCAGGAGCATTGTCTTGCCTCCGGGCGGCCAGTGGTCATCGA
>JBDSRC010000158.1:0-4417 GCA_039929505.1 Gemmatimonadaceae bacterium | reverse complement strand
GGCAGATCCAGACGTCGGTCCAGGCGGGCGGAATGACAAGGCCGTGAAAACGCTCGAGAAGCGCGCGCTCGCGAATGACCAGGCCCTCGGGATCAACATACTTGAACCCGCGACCGTGCCGGTGCCGCCTGATTCCCGGCATCGCATCGGTAACGTAGCGCAGCCCCGCCGCATGGGCCGAGCCGACGTATTCAGTTGTGACGGATGATTCCAACTTGCCTCCACGAGCCCGCGCGCCCCGTCGCCGCGCTCACGCCAGGCAGTCACCGGGGGTCGGGATATGGACGCCAGAAAGGCTCCTCGGCAACGCCGTTTGGAGGGCCGCGCCGGGTTGTACGAGGCTAGGCGCGTCCGGCGCGTAAAGACCAGTGTGGACGGCGCTTTCCCGGCTGAGAAAGCTAGGCCGCCGTTGGCAGGGTGAAGTAGAACGTGCTGCCGAGGCCGACGCTGCTCGAAACCCAGATTCGGCCCTTGTGGGCCTCGACGATGCCCTTGGCGATCGCCAGTCCGAGGCCAATCCCGCGCCTGTCGGAAGCCTTCGCCTGCCAGAAGCGGCCAAAGATGTGAGGCAACTGCTCGGCTGGTATCCCGGGGCCGGTGTCAATGACGGCGAAACGCACCTCGCGATCGACGCACTCCGCTGCAAGACTGATAAGCCCATCTCGCGGGGTGAACTTCACCGCGTTTCCGACGAGGTTCGAGAGTACCTGACTGATCCTGGTCGCGTCGGCGAGCACCAGCGGAAGGTTGTTGCCGACATGCGATTCGATTCGGATCGAGCTTCCGGCGGCGAGCGGACGAAGCATCTCGATCGTATCCGCAATGATTCCCGCGACAGGTTCCGGCTTGGGATCGAGCCACAGCTGCCCCGACTCCATTCGCTTGACGTCGAGCAGATCCTGAATCATCCGGTTCATGCGATCGGCTGCGCGTCGAACGATCTCCGCCTGACGCCTCTCCTGCGGACGCTCGGGCGAGGACGACTCGATCATCAGCCCAGCCGCCATCATCACCGTGTTGAGCGGATTGCGCAGATCGTGCGCGACGACCGCAAGAATCTCGTCGCGGGCGCGCGTGGCCTGTTGCGCCTCGTGAAACAGCCGGGCGTGCTCGACGACGAGCGCCGCGCGGCGCGCAAGGTCGGCGGCGAGCGCGAGATCCGCCATGTCGTAGCTCCGGCCCGAGCTCGAAGTCGCAAGCGTCAACACGCCCAGCAGTTTTTCCGAGGTCCGGAGTGGAACGCAGATGAACGAGCGCGGCGCGAGAGCTCTGACCGTCTGACGCTGTGCCTCATGGACGAACGATGCGTCGATCAAATCCGGGGTGACCTGGACCTCGAGCACCGGTCGCCCCGTCGTGATGACGCGCATTACCGGATGCCGCTGGGTGAGGACAGACATGGGATAGGACGCCAGCGCATTCACGAGGCTCGTCTTCGACTTGTCGACGTGCGCCTCACCGATGCGATTGAAGGTCTCGCCGTCGATCATGTCGAGCGCGCAGTAGTCGGCCATCGCCGGCACGGCCAGTCGAACCAGCGCCGCAAGCGTCGTCTGATAATCGAACGAAGCGCTGAGCACCCGGCTGGCTTCCGCGAGCAACGCCGCGCGCTTCTCCGAGTTCTCTGCCTCCGCGCGAGCGGCCTGCTCGATCACGAGGGAGTGCGCCTGCTCCTCCGCTCGCCGCCGCGCGGTGACATCGCGGAAGCTCCACACCCTGCCGACACTCTTCCCGTCGATTCGCTGCGGCTGGGAGTAGCGCTCGAAAAGCCGTCCATCCTTGAGCTCCAGAACGTCGTAGCTGGCCAGCTCGGGCTCCTGATAGAGCTCGCGAACCTTCGCGAGGAACTCCTCAGGGTGAGAAAGCTTTTCGAGAGCGACTCCAATCGCGCGCTCATCATCTCCCGCCGCGAACAGCTCCGACGGGATGCCCCACATCTCGGCGACGCGCTGGTTGTAGCTGATGATCTTCCCTTCGAGGTCAGCCACCAGGATGCCATCGGCGGTGGATTCGAGAGTCGCCTGCAGCAGCGAAAGCGATTTACGCGCTGATGTCTCGGCGTCCCGCCGCCCGGTCACGTCCTGAATGAAGCCGACGAGGTAAAGCGGCTCGCCGCGATCCGAGCGTACGACGGATACGGTCAGGTACGCCCACACAACTGATCCGTCCTTCCGGACGAATCGCTTCTCCATGCTGTAGCTCGGGAGCTCGCCGTCACGCGTGCGGCGCATGAAGTCCCGGCCCGCCGGAACGTCATCGGGATGGGTGAAATCCTCCGGCCGCATCTTCATGATCTCTTCGCGGGAATAACCGATGATGTCGCAGTACCGCTGATTGACCGAGATCCAATCCTCGGTGAGCGTCTGGTGGGCGATGCCGATCGCGGCCTGCTCGTAGGTTGCGAGCAGCAAGTGGCCAACGCCCCCGAGCGGAACGGCGTACTCCGCCGTCCAGCCAGCCGCGGCTGGGGCCGAGGCGAATTTTTCTGAACCGGAAATGGAAACGCTGCCAGGCATGCGACCGCTCTCTGAATTCATCAGGTTCCGGTGGCTGTGACACGGACCAGGTAAGGACAAAATGTCGCATCGTGTCATCCTTCCGAACAGAAGGAAATGCGGCTCCGCCTGCCGGTTTGACCCTGGAAGTAGCGCACCTGGACCGGGCCGTCCCATATTGAGCCGCCCCGGAATCGGAATAGACCATGACGACAGCGAGAGAGCAGAAACCAGACGCGACGGAATATCTACCGTACTACGGGCGGTACATCGCCCTGGTTGCGAACGGCGATGTGGTAGCCACCCTCGAATCCCAGATGCGCGACACCCACGCGTTCCTGGCCGCGATACCACCCGCGGTCGCGACTTACCGGTACGCGCCGGGCAAATGGAGCGTCAACGAGATGCTGGGCCACATCATCGACAGCGAGCGGATCTTCTCCGTCCGCGCCCTCAGATTCGCGCGCGCGGATGCTTCCCCGCTTCCGGGTTTCGAGCAGGATGACTACGTGCAGAACGCATCATTCGACTCCTACCCGTTGGCGGAGCTGATTGCGGAGCTCGAAAGCGTACGGAGATCGACGGTTCTGTTCTTCCGGCACCTGACCGAGGAGGCGTGGATGAGGCGGGGCACAGCGAACAACGCCGAAGTCACGGTGCGCGCGCTCGCCTACATCATCGCGGGGCACGAGCTGCACCACCGGGGGATTCTCAAAACGCGCTACTTGTAAAGTGAGCGGCGCGGAAGGGGAGTGCTCCAATCAAAAAACAAAAACGGGACTGAACGGGTGCGAGGTTAGAGAAGCGTAGGTTGCAGGTTGTCAGGTCACTACCTCGCGACTTATCCCCTTATTCGGACAGCGCCCACTCGCGGCTTCGCTTGTCGCGGTTTGCATAGCAGGCCAGTCGGCCCGTAGTGACCTGCAACCCTGGCAGCTATGCCTCTCTAACCTCGCGCCCGTTCAGTTCCGCTTGTAAAAGGCGGTCGCGAAGGCGCCGGACGACGTACATAGTGGTCAGCTCAGATGGTACTGCAGCTCCGAGGATCACCGGACTGAAACCCACGTTTGAACCACTCCGATCTCTGCGCCGCCGATCCGTGGGTGAATGCATCGACGTTCACCCGGCCGGTTGTCCGCTCCTGGATCCGATCGTCCCCGACAGCGGACGCGGCACCGAGCGCCTCATCGATGTCCCCTGGATCGAGCATGTCCCGCTGGCTGGTGGAATTCGCCCACACCCCGGCGTAGCAGTCCGCCTGTAGCTCGAGACGCACCGACAGCTCGTTGGCCTCTGAGGGATTCGACTGCTGTGCCTGGCGCATTCGCGCGTCGGTTCCCAGCACGTGCTGCACGTGGTGGCCGAGCTCGTGCGCGAGCACGTACGCCTGCGCGAAGTCGCCCGGCGCGCCGAACCGTTTTTTCAGCTCGTCGTAAAACCCGAGGTCCAGGTAGACCCTCTGGTCGAGCGGACAATAGAACGGACCCATGGCGGATTGCGCGGGGCCGCAGCCGGACTCGGTCGAGTTGCGGAAGATGGCAAGGCGGGCGGGAGTATACGGCGTGCCGAGCTGCGGCAGCTTCTGGGCCCACACCCCCTGCACATCGTCCAGCAGGAATGACATGAACTGGACGGCGGTGTCCTGGGCGATCGAGTCCTCCGCGGTCATCGGCGCTCCGCCCGCGCCGCCGACACCGGGCTCGACGCCAAGATCGGTGAACAGGTTGCGTCCGAAGAGAAGGCTCAAGGCGAGCACCACCACCGTGCCGCCGATTCCCAGCCCTCGACCCATTCCGCCGCCGGAGCGACGGTCTTCCAGATTGGTGCTGCGACCGCCGGGTGTCCACTTCATCCACCGACCTCCGAAAAGTTGGGTTGTTCGGAAGGGGTGAAAGGCAAGAAACCCGCCGCTCTACCTCAGG
>JBDSRC010000157.1:0-3559 GCA_039929505.1 Gemmatimonadaceae bacterium | reverse complement strand
CCGCTCCGACCTGAGCCAGCCCCAGGCACTCGAGCAGTTTCCCGAAGCGCGGATCGCCGCTGATTCCGTCGTACAATGGAAACCGGATCCCGAGCCCCAACGTGCACGCGCGCTCGTCGCACGCTTTATCCAGCCACTCAAAGGCGAGGTCGGGCTCGTCGAGGTTCGAGTAGATCCAGGCGATGAGCGTCGGCCCCACGTAAGAGCGCTTCGCCCGCTCAAGGAGATCGTCGAGCACGCTGCGAGCAGATTGCTTCTCCCCGCCCATGGCGTACACCGCGCCAAGTAACGCGCGCAGAAAGTTCACTTCCGGCGAGAGTGACAGCCCGCGCTCGGCGTGGCCGATCGCCTCCTTGTGCATGCCCTTGGCGGAGTAGGACAGACTGATGCCTAGCAATCCAAGGAACGAGGCGGGATCCCGCTCGAGAGTCTTCTCGCACTCGGAGATCGCCTGATCGTATTGCCGGCCGTGGTACGAGACCAGCGCGGCGATTCCGTTGGTCGCGGGTGAAAGGGGATCGAGCTCCTGTCCGAGCGCGGCGGCCGCTGCCGCCTCACGCTGCCGCCCCAGTGTGCTCAACAGCCACGCCTGATAGGTGTGGGCGAGAGCGTAACGCGGATTGAGATCGATCGCGTGCCGGTAGGACGCGCCGGCGGCATCCCAGTCCCAGCTGAGGAGCTGCACGAGTCCCAACGATGTTCGCGCTTCGGCGAGCTCAGGTGCGAGCTCCACTGCCCGGGTCGCCGCGGCGAGCGCTTTTGGAATGACCATGCCCGGCGGTAGCATGGCGTAGAGTCCGGGAATACTGTAGCCATCAGAGAGACCGTGGTATGCCAGCGCGTACTCGGGATCTCGCGCCAGCGCCTGCTCGAAGTACAACATGGCCTTCTGCGTCATTCCGGGGATGTTCCAGCGGTACCAGCAATGCCGTCCGCGCAGATACAGCTCGTACGCCTCCACGTTTTCCGTGTGCCGCATCGCCAGCGCTTCGCCCTGCGCGGTCGTCAGCTTCACTTTCAGACGCTCGACGATGCTGCGCGCGATCTCGTCCTGAATCTCGAAGACATCCTTGAGCTCGCGGTCGTACCGCTCCGACCAGATGTGGAAGCCGTCAGCAGTGCTCACGAGCTGCGCGCCGATGCGGACGTGCTGCCCCATCCGGCGTACGCTGCCCTCCAGAACGGTGCGCACATTGAGAAGCTGCCCGATCTCGGCGATGCTGAGCGACTTTCCCTTCAGGGCGAACGAGGACGTCCTGGCCGCGACCTTGATGGTCGGGATCCGCGACAGAGCATTAAGAATTTCCTCGGTGATGCCGTCCGAGAAATACTCGTTGTCCGCGTCCGCGCTCATGTTGGCGAAGGGAAGGACACCGATCGACGGCATCTCTACTTCACGCACTTGCCCAGCGGTGGCGTAATTGGCTGAGCGGTATCGAATTGGCTCGTGCCGTGTAGGCGTTGGTGTTCCACTGGCGAGAGATGGGCCTGTCGGCGAGCCAGTATCTGCTGTCGGTTTTTGTGACAGCGCCCGCACCAGATCCTCAGCGCCGGCATAGCGGTCGCCCGGATCGCGAGCCAGAGTTCGCATCACCACAGAATCAAGCCAGGCGGGGAGCTCCTTTCTCACCGAGGAAGGGCGGGGCGGATCCTCGGTGAACCGCTTTACGAATCCTTCCTTGCCGGCGAAAGGCGGCTTTCCGGTGAGCATCTCATAGAGTGCGCACCCCAGACTGTAAGTGTCGGTTCGGCCATCGAGCTGACGGTCTCCCATCAGCTGCTCCGGGCTCATGTAGGCCGGGGTGCCCGGTCCCCCCATTCCTGTACGGGTGAGCTGCTGCACCCCACCGACGTCGATCGCTCGCGCAATCCCGAAATCCGCGACGACCGCGTGGCCGCCTGAGATGAGAATGTTCTCGGGCTTGATGTCGCGATGGATGACGCCTTGTCCGTGCGCGTACGCCAGGGCATCGGCGACCTCGCATGCAATACGCACCGCCACGTCGATCGGCAGCTGGCGCTCCCGGTTCATCCTCGCGCGCAGTGTTTCTCCGCTAACGTAGGGCATCAGATAATAGAGCAGCGCCCCTACGTGCCCGGAATCGTGAAGCGGAAGAATGTGGGGGTGCTGGAGGCGGGCGAGCAGCCGTATCTCGCGGATGAAGCGCAGCTCGCCTGAGTCGGAGTTCGGATCTCCGTTGAGGACCTTGAGAGCGACCTGTCGTTCGTGACGGGAATCCCGCGCGAGATACACCGTCGCGAACGCGCCCTGGCCGATCTCACGTCCAATCTCGTAGCGGCCGGCCAGCGCGGCGCGAAGAGCAGCGAGAGGATCCTCTGGGGGTGGGGAAGTCACCGCACCAACTTACCCGCCCGGGCTCACACCAGCCAGATATTTCTGGGGGAGCTATGCGTCAATCGTGATCCAAACCGGGCTCTCGAGATAGATCGGCTTCTCTTCGCGGCGCGAATGAATCAGCCGGAGAAACCAGTTTTCCTCCCGAGGCTGGCCGCCGTGCTCCATGATCAGTTTTGCCAGCTCCGCTACCTGCTCCGGGTCCATCCGCAGACAACCGTGCGACGCCGCGGAGCCGAGGCTTCCTACTGCTCCCGTCCCGTGGATGTAGTAGTCCGGCTCCTTGAAGAAGATCTTCACGACCTTCATCGGATTTTGCGGATCTCCGGGTCCTCGCGCCTTTTTCCCCTTGGCCCAATCCGAATTCGGCGGCGGACGCCAGCTCGGATTCCAGATCATTTTCCGGATCCGAAAAGTGCCCTTGGGCGTCGGATAATCATCGGTTCCGACGGCGACCTGAAAAGTTTTGAGCGTCGTATCGCCGCGCTTCACGTAGAGCATCCGCTCCGACACGCTTGCGCGTATCTCGATCGGCAGCTCGGGAGGAGCAGCCTCGACCGCGAGAGAATCCTTTGCGGCGGGTACGGCCGTAGCGGGGAGACCAATCTGCCCCGAGGCTGTCGTCGCGGTAAAAAAAACGAAGGCGGCGGGAGCGGTCCGGATGATCGAGGAAATTCGCATTTATGAGATCAGGGTTAGTCGCGCTAAGGTGTCTACACCCTATTACAAAGGCCGTTCCGCTGGCGAGACAGCGCCCGATCTCAGCGAAGCAGCCACTCGGCCGCCTCGCTCGCTCTTTCCCGTGGCACCGAGTGTCCGCCGGCGAACTCCCGAAAAATCACCCGATATCCGTCGCGCTTGAGCCTCGGGACAATGCGGTTCGAGCAGCGCGTGATGGGAAGTATCGGATCGTCGGTCCCGTGTGACACGAACACGCTCGGGCTTCCGGCACACGCGGGGAGCTTCATGAACCCGGGAGAAAACGCGATCACGTGGGTGAACAGCTCGGTGTTGCGCAGGCCGAGCGACAGCGCGTACGACGCCCCATCAGAAAAGCCTGCGATCGCCACACGGCGCGGATCGATTACGCACGCGTGAAACGCTTTCGCCAGGGCGTGGTCGATGAAATCGACGTCGGCACCGAATCCGCCGTCCAGCAGGTCCCACTCTCCAGTCCTGGCATCCGGTGCAAGGAGGATCATC
>JBDSRC010000156.1:0-6329 GCA_039929505.1 Gemmatimonadaceae bacterium | reverse complement strand
CGTAGACGACACCCGGCGAGATCGGCACTACACGGAGATTCGTCGCGACGAGAGTGTCCGGCCACTGGCTGCTGTTACGTGCGCTCCAGTTTTCGAAGCCGAGGTCAAGCCCGGCTGGACCGTTTCGTGCCAACGTGCTGGTCTGAAGATAGGTAGCCAGATAGCGCGCCCGGTCGCGCTTGTGGATCGCATCGATGTTTTCCTCGAAGAGCGCTCGCGCTTCGATCGTGTCGCGCGTCACGGAAAGCGGATCGAATACTGGCGCTCGTGGCAGTACCGGTGCGCACGCAGCTGCGGCGAGCAGGCAAGCCAGGAAGCGAAGTTGCGGAAAAACCGAGGTCATCCGGCTGTGGAAGGTGTCCTGGCGGTAGGTGTCGCTGGCCTTTACTAGGTCCCGGTATGTTAACCGGGAACCGCGATGTTGGCGACTTCGCTCCGCCTAGTAGGCGATGATCTTTTCGAGAATGGACAGACCGCGCGCCAGATCGTCCTTGTCCATCACCAGTGGCGGCAGCAGCCGAATCGTGTGCTCTCCCGCCGTCAGCGTCAGTAAGCCTTCAGCCCATCCGCGCTTTACGATTTCCTTCGCGGGCTCGACGACGTCCACGCCCCAGAGATACCCGACCCCGCGAATCGCGCGTACTTTCCCGGTGCGGGCGGCAATAGCGTCGAGCTGCTCGCTGAGCCAGGCACCATTCTGCCGGACCGTCTCGAGCAGCGATGGATCCGACAGCCGCTCCACTACGTAGGCTGCGACTTCGGCGACGAGCGGGCCGCCGCCGAACGTCGTGCCGTGGTCGCCCAGGTGTATCGTTGCCGCGATTTCTTCCGTCATGAGCACGGCACCCATCGGCAATCCACCCGCGAGGGGCTTCGCCAGCGTCACCATGTCAGGCACTACCCCCGCCGTCTCATAGCCGAACAGATTTCCGGTCCGGCCGAGTCCGCACTGGATCTCGTCGAAAATGAGGGCGATTCCGCGCTGCTCCGTGAGCTCCCGCAGTCCTTGCAGGAATTTCCGGTCGAGCACCCGCACGCCTCCCTCTCCCTGCACCGGCTCCGCGATCACGGCCGCGACGGTCTCGCCATCAAGTGCGGTATTCAGATCGGTCAGGTCGCGCTCGCAGATCGAGACACCACCAGCCAGAGGACGGAACGGCGCGCGGTAGGTTGGGCGATCCGTCGCCGCCAGAGACGCGAAGAGCCGCCCGTGGAAGCCGCCACGTAGAGCGACGATCTCCACTTTGGCGCTGCTCCCGGTGTGGCGGGCCCAGCGCCGGGCGAACTTGAAAGCGCCCTCGTTGGCCTCAGCGCCGGAGTTGCAGAAAAAAATCTTCGACGCAAAGGACAGCTCGGTCAGCATTTCCGCGAGGCGCTCGCCGGGCGCTGTCCGGTAAAGATTCGAAGTGTGAACCAGACCGGTATCGAGTGCGGCAGAGATGGCGCGTGCGATTCCCGCATCACCGTACCCCAGGGCATTGACGGCAATCCCGCTCGAGAAGTCGAGATACCGCTTCCCTTCCGAATCGATCAGCTCCATTCCTTCGCCGCGCACGAATTGCATTGGCGCGCGGTCGTAGGTCGCAAGGATGCGCGAGGCAACAGTAGCGGAGCTCGCGACCGTCTCGGCTTCAGTGGGCAGTGTTACGGCGGTCATGAGACAACACCTTCTGCTTGAGTGATGAGAGTACCGCCGTTCGCTTCGGTGAGACCGGCTACGTCGCAGATTCTGACACGCTCGACCCCCGCTCTGAGAGCCGCCTGCGCTGACTCCAGCTTTGCCGCCATTCCACCGGCGGCGACACCCTGCACGATGAGCTCGCGCGCGAACTCGGTGTGAATGCTCGAGAGCACCATTCCGCTGTCGTCTTCGACACCCCGCACATCGGCGACGAAGACCAGCTCGTCAGCGCCCAGGGAAACCGCGATCGCGGCCGCCGCATCGTCGCCGTTGACGTTGAGCGTCCCGCCGGTGCCGCTCGAGACATCGTACGCGACGGGTGAGATGACGGGCAGGAAGCCGGCCTTCGACAGCGTTTGAATTATCCGCGCCTGTATGCGTGTCGGACGTCCGGCAAACCCAAGCGTGGCGAAGTCGATGACCTCGGCTCCGATCAGTCCGCTGTCCTCTCCCGAGATTCCGACGGCGGGAATTCCTTCAGTTACGAATGAGTTCACGAGTCTCTTGTTCACGACTCCCGACAGAACCATGCGCAGCAGCTCGAGATCTGCCGCACTCGTCACCCTCCTTCCACCGACGAAGACTGCCTCTCTTCCAAGTGCGTTCTGCATCGCCGTTATCTCGTCGCCGCCGCCGTGCACGATGCAGAGCGCGCTGGGAGTCGCCTCCCACGCCGCGCGTATCATTCCCGCGAGTCCGGGATCCGATTGCGCCCTTCCGCCGATCTTCACCACGCGCATCACGCGGGCAGCCCTGCCTGCTCGCTCAACCCGAGAAGCACGTTGGCGTTCTGCAGTGCCTGACCCGCCGCGCCCTTCATGAGATTGTCGATCGCCGAGATGATGATGAGCGTCGGCTGTCTGACGTTGGCGGCTTTGGTGACGCTGATCTTGACCACGTTGCGCCGCACCACATCGCGCAGTGACGGTGGCTGCTCGACGATCTCGATGAACGGCTCGCCGTCGTAACAGCTCCGCCAGAGGGAGAGCGGATCCGCTGCATCGCGGTTCACCGGGACCGTGATGGTGGCGAGAATTCCGCGGGCAACGGGCAGGAGATGCGGAGTGAACAGAATATCGTTGCTCTCTCCTCCCAGCTCGCCGGCAACGGCGCGCATTTCGGCCAGATGCCGGTGCTCGTTCCCAACCGAATAGGCGCGGAAATCTTCAGCGACTTCGGAAAAGAGGAGCTCGGGCTTTGGAGAATATCCGGCTCCGGTAACGCCGCTCGCGGCCGAGACGTTGATCGTCGCGCCCGGCACCACCCACCCTTCACGTAGCAGCGGAGCAATGGCGAGAAGAATGGCGGTCGGGTAGCAGCCCGGATTGGCGACGATGTCCGAGCCGGGAAGCTTGTCGCGCATGAGCTCGGTCAGACCGTAGGGAGCGGTGGTGGCCGCACGGGCGCCGGGCCGATAGTCGGACGAGAGGTCCACTACCCGCGCTCCTGAGGCTCGTGAGCTCTCGACCCACTTGGTCGCGGCGCCGTGCGGCAATGCGGTAAAGACGATCTCGGCCGCACCCAGTGGCGCGTCTTCAGTGGCGACGTAGGTGATCTCGGTGCCCCCTACCCGAACTCGCTGGCCGCGCTGTTCCTGGGCGGCCGCGAACGCCAGCTCGAGTGACGGGTGCCGTGCGATCAAACCACACAACTCCCGCCCTGCGTAGCCGCTGGCGCCAAGGACTCCGACCGGAACTTTATGCATAATGAATGCATAACATTACACGCTAGTACAGTCAATGATCCGCTCGCGGAACGACCCGCGTGGTGCTAGACTCCCTTAAGACCATGGCCAACAAACGCGAACGGCACGACACAATCCTCGAGATCATCGACTCCCGCTTCGTGAGCAGCCAGGAGGATTTGCGGAAGCTGCTGTTGCAGCGGGGGTGGGATGTCACTCAGGCGACGCTTTCCCGGGACCTGAGGGAGCTTCGGCTGGCGCGGGTACCCACCGCCGAAGGGGCACGATACGCCGTCACCGATGGCAGCATCGAGGAGAGCCGTGCCGCCCTCGATACCCTCCTCCCCCAGCTCTTCCTTCGTGTCGACGGGGTGAGCGAGATGCTGGTCCTCCGCACCGTCCCGGGCGGCGCGCAGCCGATCGCCGCCGCGCTGGATGGCGAGGGGTGGTCGGACATCCTGGGAACGGTCGGCGGCGACGATACCATATTGATCATCTGCCGGTCCGTGGCGGCCCGGGAGCGGGTCCTGAGGCGGCTCCGGTCGATGGCGGGAGAGCCTTAACCCTATTGACGATGGGGTCGCTTTCGATTAAATATACAGTAATTCTGAATAGTTATTGAGGAAGCCGTGATTGGAACGATTGCTCTCGCCTACTCGGGCGGTCTTGACACATCGATCATCGTCCCGTGGCTCAAGGAGCGGTACGGCGCGCGCATCATCTGCGTCGCTGCCGACATCGGTCAGGGGAACGAGCTGGAGGGCGTGCGCGCCAAGGCGATCGCCTCGGGCGCTGAGGAGTGCTACGTCGAAGATCTCCGCCAGGAATTCGTCGAGGATTTCGTCTGGCCGACCCTCAGAGCCGGCGCAATCTATGGCCGGAAGTATCTCCTTGGCACTTCCATGGGACGCCCGCTCATTGCCCGCCGTCAGGTGGAAGTCGCGCGAAAGGTCGGCGCGGACGCGCTGGCGCATGGGTGCACCGGCAAGGGCAACGACCAGGTCCGTTTCGAGCTGACCTACGCGGCGTTTGCGCCTGACCTCCCGGTGATCGCGCCGTGGCGCGAGTGGGACATCCGGAGCCGCGAAGACGCCATTGCGTATGCGGAAGAGCACAACGTTCCGATCACCGCTACCAGAGACAAGATCTACTCCCGCGACCGGAACGTCTGGCACATCTCTCACGAGGGAGGAGTCCTCGAGCACCCGGCCTCGGCCCCGCCTGATGATCTCTTCATGCTGACCACCGCTCCGGAGAACGCTCCCGATCGCCCGGAAGAAGTCACGATCACTTTCCAGGCGGGCACACCGGTGGCCGTCAACGGCGTTGAGCATTCAGCGGTCGATCTCGTCGTCGCTCTCAACGAAATCGGTGGACGGCACGGGGTTGGTCGCATCGACCTCGTCGAGGACCGCCTGGTCGGGATGAAGTCGCGCGGCGTTTACGAGACTCCGGGCGGTACCCTGCTCTACTCCGCTCACAGCGAGCTCGAGCAGCTGGTGCTGGACCGCCGCACCCTCGCGGCCAAGGATCTGATCGCGCCCCGCTATGCTGACCTGGTCTACGAGGGACGCTGGTGGACGACCGAGCGCGAGGCCTACGATGCGTTCGTCAACGTCACCCAGGAGCGGGTTTCCGGATCCGTCACTCTTCGACTCTTCAAGGGCTCTGCGTCAGTCATTGGCCGCGAGAGCGAGTTCGCGCTGTACGACGAGCGCTTCGTCACTTTTGGCGAGGACGATGTCTATCAGCAGAGCGATGCTGCCGGCTTCATACGTCTCTATGGTCTTTCCGCGCGAGTGCGGGCGATTCGTGACCGCGAGCTTGCCGCGCGCAATGGATCCGGCAGCAGCGCGCCTGAAGCCGAGGAGCCGGCGACGCTCGCGATCGCCTAGGTTCCTGAATGTCCGACCATACCTCTCACAAGCTCTGGGGCGGCCGGTTTTCCGTCCCGACCGCGGCTGCGCTCGAGGCTGTCAATCGTTCGATCGGCACCGATTACCGGCTGTGGCCGTTCGATGTGAGCCTGTCGCAGGCGTGGGCGGTCGCGTTGTGGGGAGCGGGCGTTCTCACGCTTGATGAGAGCAAGCGAGTTGAGCGCGGTCTCGCCGCAGTGGGCGAGAAGCTTGCCGCCGGTGCCCAGCCCCTGCCCTCCGACGAAGACGTGCACACGCTGATCGACCGGATGCTGCACGAAGAGATCGGTGACATCGCATCCAAGCTTCACACCGGCCGCAGCCGCAACGATCAGGTCGCGACGGCTACTCGACTCTGGTCGATGGATGCGTGCACGAAGCTCGATGCCGCGGCCCGCTCGCTCCAGCAGGTGATGGTGGAGCATGCGGCAACGCTCGAAGACACGCTGATGCCGGCGTACACGCATCTGCAGCGCGCACAGCCCGTTTCGGCCGCGCACTGGATGCTCTCTCACTTCTGGCCGCTCGAGAGGGATCGCGCGCGCATCGCCTCCGCCGCCCGCGCCGCCGGTGTTCTCCCGCTCGGCTCCGGTGCTGTCGCCGGTTGCGCGTTTCCGATTTCGCGCGTGCTGTTGCAGGGAAGTCTCGGCTTCGCTTCGATCTCGCCGAACAGCATTGACGCCGTCGGCGACAGGGATTTCGTCGCGGAGCTGTTGTTCGCGGTGGCGATGATGGGCACTCATCTCTCGCGCCTGTCCGAGGACCTGATCATTTACGGATCCAGCGAATTCGGGTTCGTACAATTCGGTGAGGCGTTCACGACCGGCTCGAGCATGATGCCGCAGAAGCGGAATCCGGATCCGCTCGAGCTCGCGCGCGGATCGGGAGCCCGAGCGATCGGAGACCTCACGACGTTGCTCGCGACACTGAAAGGCCTGCCCAGCGGGTACAACAAGGATCTGCAGGACGACAAGCGGGTGCTGTTCGACGCCGTGGATACGATGCTCCTGGTGCTACCGGCCGTTGCGGGCGCTCTCCACGAAATCCG
>JBDSRC010000155.1:0-3781 GCA_039929505.1 Gemmatimonadaceae bacterium | reverse complement strand
TGGTCGACCGGCTCTCGCCCTCGCCGCATGAACAGGAATTCGTAGAGCAGCGCGGCGAGCAACGCCCCGACCGTCGGCGCCAGCCAGTAGAGGAACTGAGCCTCGAATACCCCGCTCGCGACGGCGGGGCCGAAAGAGCGCGCCGGATTCATCGAGGCACCGGTCCGGGAGCCGATGACGAGAATGTCGGCGGCGACGACGAAGCCGATCCCGAGCCCTCCGATCTTCGGCCCGCGCTGATCCACCACCGTCCCGTAGATCACGAACATCAGCAGGAATGTCGCGATCGCCTCGAGGAGAAACGCCTGCCCGCCCGTCGTGTCGAGCGCGATCGACTGCCCGCCACCCCTCGTCGCGATGAACACAGCGTCGGGAAACGTCGCCTTTAGCGCATATGCCGCAGCCACCGCGCCGATGATCTGTGCGACGATGTAGAGTGCGGCCATCATCGCCTCGATTCGTCTCGTCGCCAGAAACGCGAGCGTCACCGCGGGATTGAAATGACCGGAGATGCGCATCAGAGCGCTCACCATCACCGCCAGGATCAGCCCGTGCGCGAGCGCCACCTCCACCAGCGCGGCGGGGCTCCCGGTAATCTTCGCCGACATGATGGCACCCGAGCCCACGAACACGAGGGCGAAGGTGCCGATGAATTCGGCGATGAAGTGGCGCCAGGCATCCCGCATTGACCTGCTCCCGGACTGAGTGGAGGGCGGCGGGGCGGGGGTGCTCTAGTTTACCCGCCGCAGTACCAGCGCGGCGTTGATCCCGCCGAAGCCGAAGGAGTTGGTGAGGATGTGCTCCACCCGCTCTTTCCGCCCCGCGCCCGGCAGAAAGTTAAGATCGCAGGCGGCGTCCGCAACCTGAAGATTGATCGTCGGCGGCAGCCATTCGTGTTCCAGCGCGAGAGCGCAGATCGCCGTCTCGATCGCACCGGATGCGCCGAGCGCATGGCCGTAGTATCCCTTTGTGCCGCTGACCGGCACGCTGTACGCCCGATCTCCCATCACCGTCTTGATCGCCATCGTTTCGGTGGTGTCGTTGAGCGGCGTCGAGCTGCCGTGAGCGTTGACGTAGCCGATCTCGTCGGCTGAAACGTGCGCATCGGCGAGCGCGAGACGCATCGATCTGGCCGCCTGCGATCCATCGGGAAGGGGAGCGGTCATGTGGTGCGCGTCGTTGGTCGTGCCGTATCCCGCGACTTCGGCGTAGATCTTCGCCCCACGCGCGGTTGCTCGACCATACTCCTCGAGTATCAGCACCGCTGCCCCCTCACCCATCACGAACCCGTCCCGGTCTTTGTCGAACGGGCGCGAGGCAATCTCGGGCTCTTCATTTCTGGTGGACATCGCCCGTATCAGCGAGAAGGCTCCGAAGCACAACGGGGCCAGCGGAGCCTCCGCACCTCCAGCCACCATTACGTCGGCGTAGCCGTCCCGGATCTGCCGGAAAGCATCGCCGATGGCGATGGTCCCCGACGCGCAGCTCATCGCGTTGGTCGAGTTGGGTCCCATCACTCCGAGCTCGATGGCAATGTTGCAGCTGGACGCTCCGCCGAACACCGACAGCGCGAGCATCGCATCCACCTCGCGAAGACCGCGTTCGAGAAATACCCCGAGCTGGCTTTCCGCGTATCCGATGCCGCCCAGCGCCGTTCCCATGTTCGCTCCGACCCGCTCCCGGTCCTCTCGTGAGAGGTCGAGGTCGGCATCCGCGAGCGCCATCTGTGCTCCGACGACCGAGAACTGCGAGAAACGGTCGAGCCGCTTCGACATTCGGCGATCGAGGTGATCGGCCGGCACGAAGTCGTTGACTTCGGCTGCGTTGTGACTGCGGAACGGCGATGGATCGAACCGCGTCAGCGATGTAACGGCGGAGCGCTGCCGCTGCAATCCACTCCACAATCCATCGTGCGTCGTTCCGATCGGCGTGATTGCGCCGATTCCTGTAATCACCACCCTTCGCACCTTCTCCGACATCCGCCTCACCTCTCCGCGACTCTCGCCAATCCCTCAAGCGTTCTCGATGCAATCCCGTGCACGAACACCGGGCCGATCACCAGATTCGCCGCCCAGACTCCGATCAACGGCCACCGTGGCCCATCCCACACATGCACAATGCGTACGTGAGTCCCTTCGGGCGCCCGGCGAAACTGCCACTCGACTTCCATTCCTTTCGTGATACCCCCGATATGACGGAATCGGATCGACGGAGTCGAGCGATCGACCGACATCAGCGAGAGCCACCAGGTCGGCCAGTTGATGACCGCCACCCCTGAGCGGCCCAGTTCGAATGGCCGATACGCGGACATCTCGACGAGGCCGCCACCATCGTCGCCGCGCTCGCGATATCTGACGTAGCGATAGTGGGCGAGGTGTGCCGGCCAGTGCTCGACCTTGCTCGCGATGTCGAATATCAAATCCATCGGCGCGTGGACCACGCGCTCGTCCACCGTTTCCATCGGCGCGCCAAGCGGCAATGGTCCGAGACCTTGCGCAACGGGGGAATCCTTCATCGATGTCGCGGAGCCCAGCTCGTCGTGACCCTGAACAGCCGCCGCTGCCGCACCGTCGCAGGCCGCGCCACTGCTTCTCTGACTGTATCCACCAGCTCTTCGGCGGTGAAGCCCCGCATCACGGAAACAACTCCGTCGTGGCGGCTAACGGCATGAAATCGAAGGGGAAACGAAGCGAGCCAAAGTCCGGCCGCGGCGATCCGGCTTCTCCGCAGGTCGCTGACGATTACCCGGACTCGCGCGACGCGGTCCATCTCGCGAAGGAGCGCGATCGCGTTTTCTCGCGCGAAATGGTGCAGAACCTGAGAGCACATCACGACGTCGAAACTTCTGTCGGCGAACGGCAGACTGAGCGCATCGCCGCAAATCGCGAAATCCACCGCCGCCCTGCTCACGCGTGCGAGCTCTTCAGCTGCATCCAGCCCGAACGCTCTCAGCTCGATCCCGCTCTCATCGGCGACATCGCGCGCCTGACGGGGGATGTCGCCCAGTCCCGTTCCGACGTCGAGGAGTGATGCGTGGCGCGGCAGCTCTCTCAGCACGTCTCTGAACTCCTCGATCGCCGAGCTGCGACCGCCGAACAACGCATTGGAGCGTGCGACGTCGGCGAGCGACCTCGTGACAACCGCGGGATCGATGTCGGGTGCGTCGAGCAGCTCGGGTTCCGTCGAGCGGGGTGGAGTGAGAAGGGATCGCATATCCTAGCGCTCGAGCTGCGAATAGCCGCTGCGATAGTAGAGGAGAGGCTTCGTGTTATCGGCGCGTGTGGCTTCCACGAGGCCGACGATCACAGTATGGTCTCCACCATCGTAAAGCGTGGTACGGGAGCACTCGATCACCGCGACCACGTCGTCGAGGACCGCGATGCCGGACTGCGAGCGACTGTAGCCCACGCCCTCGAACCTGTCCACGTCAACGATCGCAAAACGCCGCGCGATCTGTTCCTGGTCGGCGGAGAGGATGTTGACCACGAACCTATCGGACATGGTCAGAGTCTGGTGAGCCGATGCCGTCTTCTCAATGCAGATAAGAACCAGGGGAGGGACGAGGCTGACAGAGGAGAAGGCGCTGACCGTCATCCCGTGGTCTTTGCCGTGCGCGTCAACACCGGTTACCACGGTTACACCCGATGGAAAACGGCCGAGCACGTTTCGGAATTCGTCTTCAGTGACGCTCAATTGCGGCTCGCCGGAGAAAGAAACAGATCGAAGAGAAAACGCGGATTGAGCACTGCCTCGGCCGGCACGAAATCGCCGGCGACACCAA
>JBDSRC010000154.1:0-8590 GCA_039929505.1 Gemmatimonadaceae bacterium | reverse complement strand
ATGCTCGTGCAGGACAGAGTCGACGAGCTCACTCAGGTGTTCGTCGAGATGGTCGCGGCGATCGCGGCCGCGAACGAATCCGCTAAGGCGCGCTCGCGTCAGGAGCCGCCTTTTCGTCCCGCAGAATCTCCGGCGCCCGGCGCAGCCCGAACCTCTGAATAGCCTCGAGAGTCGCCATGCAGAAGCCGGCCCAGGCGAGTCCAATGATCACACCCGCCACGACATCAGACGGATAGTGAACGCAGAGGTACATCCTGCTCAAAGAGATGAGCACGATGACCACGAACGCGACGAGCATTACGAGCCAGCGCGCCCACCGACGGCGGTCGAGCCTCGCCGCCAGATAGGCCACGGTCCCATAAACGATCGCCGAGCTCATGGCGTGGCCTGATGGAAACGATGAGCTGACCGTTTGGACCGAGTGAACGAAAATATCCGGGCGAGGGCGATTGAACCCGAGCTTGAGCACGCCGTTGAGCACGAGGCCGCCAGCCGTCGCGACGAGTAACAGGATTGCCGAGTACTTGTGCTGAGTGAGCGTGAGGAAAAGTGCGGCGACGGTCACGATCATCAGCACGACCGTCCCCGTTCCGAGCGCCGTTACCTCGACGACGATCGCATCGAGAGTTGGAGACTGGTGCGATCCCATCCAGCGGATCACAGCTTCGTCGAATGCCTGAGTCTCTCCCTCGCGAACTTCGGAAGCGAGCTTGACGAAAGCGCCCGTTCCCGCAATGCCGATCAGCAATCCCGCGACTACAAAAATACCGAGCCCTCCGACGACACCGTTCGCACGATCGAAGGCCGCTCGCAGCCACCGGTCCCACAGCGTGCTGCCTATCAACCCTCGTCTCCGGCCGAAGCATCGCCTCTGCGATCCGCGTGGCGCCTGTCCTTTCCCCGCCGGTTCTCCGGCGAACGCGCGCGGAGCCACCGCAGAGTCATGAACGCGGTGAACCCGGCGATTATCCAGTACACCGGCAAGATCATGTCGTGGAGCGCCGGAATGACAACCTCGATCCGGTACAATCCCACCAGCAGGAGAAGTGATAGTCCCCACACGACGAGCAGTTGTCGCAGACGGCGGCCGTAGAACATCGATGGTCTCTGAGTGAGGGATGACGACACTACATACTAAGCGAACGCGGCAGGCAAGCAGGCACTCAAGTCCTACCTCGCGGCTCCCCTCGAGCGAGGCCCCGCGCCGGCGAACGCGCACTATCGCCTTGGCCTCATTTACGAGAAGAAGGGCTCGAAGGATCTCGCGCGCCGCGAGTATCAGGCCGCTCTCCAGCTGAACCCGAAGTACGCGGAAGCGGAAAAGGCACTGCGCGCGCTCGGCAAATAGCCGGCAGCTACTCCGGCGTTCCCGCGAGCTTTCTGAGGGATGGGCCGGTCAGCCTGAAGGTCATCCACTCGTCCATGGACCGCGCGCCGATTCTCCGGTAGAACGAGATGGCGAGCTCGTTCCAGTCCAACACCGACCAATCCATCCTGCCGCAGTCGCGCTCGACGGCTATCCGGGCGAGCTCGCGAAAGAGTGCGTACCCCACGCCGTGCTTGCGAGCCGGCGGGCGCACGAAGAGGTCTTCGAGAAACAGCCCTTTCTTGCCGAGCCAGGTGGAGTAGTTGTGGAAGAACAGAGCGAATCCGGCGGGCTCGCCTCGCAGGTAGGCGATCAGCACCTCCGCGGCGGGACGTGTGCCGAACAGCGTGCTCTCGAGATCCGACTCCGTCACCGGCGCCTCACCCGGCTGCGCCTTTTCGTACTCAGCCAGCTCCAGAATGAACGATCGGATGAGAGGAACATCGTCCCTGGTTGCGGGGACGATCCGAAGCTCGGGGGTGGGCGCGTTCTTCATCGGCGCATTATCAGACTGGCAGAATGGGGTGTCAATGCCATCTTTGTTTCGAGCGGATCGGCAAACGGACTGGAACAGCAGAGGGTGAGTGAACCAACGAGAGACCGGCGAGATCAGCACGACACTGGCGCGGCGATCGAAGCGGGTTCGCCTGCTCGGGCAGCTGCTCGACAACTCGATCCCCATTCCCGGCACGGGGAGACGGATCGGATTGGATGCGGTGATCGGGCTCATTCCTGGAGTCGGCGATCTGGTCGGGGGCGTGCTATCCGGCTACATCGTGCTCGAGGCGGCGCGCGCCCAGGTACCGACTGCGACGCTGGTGCGCATGCTCGGAAATGTCGGTATCGACACGCTGGTCGGCGTGATCCCGGGGCTTGGCGACATCTTTGACGCCGCGTGGAAGGCGAACATGAAGAACGTCGTGCTGCTTCAGGGGCATTTGGTGTCGATTGACGAAGTCGAAACCAACGAGCGGAGCGCGATCAAAGGGTCGCTGATCGCGCTTGGCGTACTCATGCTGATCGTCATCGGTGGGCTTGCCCTCACGATCTACGTCGCTCGATTGCTGTGGGGGCTCTCGACCCAATAGCTTACAGTCACGGCGCCGTGGCCAAGTGGTAAGGCGGCAGACTGCAAATCTGCTATTCGTCAGTTCGATTCTGACCGGCGCCTCATAGGAGTTCTTTAGCAGGTAAGGCTGTGAGATGGCTTAACCGACAGCGGAACTCACCAGCGGGTTGGACCGTCCGGGCGTAGCCAAGGGCGTTCTGGAGCATGTGGCCCCAGTGCGACGGCCCGCTCACCGATTGTACTTGTGCATGAGGTCCAACAGCTCGTCATACATCGCGTCGGCGTCGCCGCCGCCGGAGCGAATCGCGCTCGACGCGCAATGTTTGAGGTGGTTGCGCATCAGCTCCCGACCAACCGATCGAAGGGCCTCCTGAACCGCGGATATCTGCGTCATGATGTCGGCGCAGTAACGGTCGTCCCCGACCATTCCCGCGACGCCGCGGACCTGGCCTTCGATCCGCCGCAGGCGTTTGAGATTGCAATCCTTGATCTCGGCGTCGACCGCGATCGCTTTCTGTCCCCGGCTCTCACCGTGCGTCGCGCAGCCACAGCTTGCTCCTGGTCCCAGCGTCAGCGGTAAGCGCTTCGTCTTCGTTGCCATCATTTGGATATCCGTAAAGTGAGAAAGCGGCAAAGTCTCGTGTGTCAGGCGAGGCGCACTCGGCGGAGTCGCAAGCTGTTCGTGACGACACTCACCGAGCTGAACGCCATTGCGGCGCTGGCGAGGATCGGACTCAGCAGCAGGCCAAGCGACGGGTAGAGCACACCGGCCGCGACCGGAATTCCGATCACGTTGTAAATGAAAGCCCAGAACAGGTTCTGTTTCATCGTCCTCATAGTTTGGCGCGAAAGCTCGATTGCCTGTGCCGCCGAGCCCAAGTCACCGCGCATGAGCACAATGTCCGCGGCTTCGGCAGCGATGTCGGTCCCGGTGCCAATTGCCATCCCGATGTCCGCCTGCGCCAGTGCGGGTGCGTCATTGATGCCATCGCCGATCATCGCCACGACCTTCCCCGCCGCCTGCAGCCGCTTGATCTCGGCAACTTTTCCTTCCGGCAGCACCTGCGCTACGACCCGATCGATCCCGGCCTGGCGCGCGATCGCTTCAGCTGTCACCCGATTGTCACCAGTGAGCATGACGACCTCGAGTCCCATCCGGTGGAGACGGGTGATCGCTTCGCGAGACGTTCCCTTGATCGGATCTGCGATGCCGAGCACTCCGGCGAGCGCGCCATTCGCGGCGACATATACGGGTGTCTTGCCGTCCTCCGCGAGCTGCCCCGCGATCGACCCGAGGGGTGACACATCGATCGCGTAATTCGCCATCAATGCTTCGTTCCCGACCGCGAGGGCAACGCCATCGACGACGCCAGCGACACCGCGCCCGGTGATTGACTGAAACGACTCCGGGGTTGCGAGGCGGATCTCATTGTCCTTCGCGTAACGCACGAAAGCATCAGCCAGTGGATGCTCGCTCGAATTCTCGAGTGAGGCAACGAGGCGGAGGAGCTCTCCATCACTCGCTAGCGGTGTGCCGGCCGCAGCCACGACTTCGGTGACGGTGGGTCGGCCCTCGGTGACCGTGCCGGTCTTGTCGAGCACCACGATGCCGACGTCGCCCGCCCGCTGCAGCGCTTCGCCGCCCTTGATCAGCACTCCAAGCTGCGCGCCCTTGCCCGTGCTTACCATCACGGCCGTAGGCACAGCGAGCCCCATGGCGCACGGGCACGCTATGATCAGCACGGCAACGGCCGCCGAGAATGCACGGACGGCTGGCGCCGCGTCGGCAGCCACGAACCAGGCGACGAACGTCGCGATGGCGATGGAAAGCACTATCGGCACGAAGACGCCGCTGATCCTGTCGGCGAGCCGCTGGATCGGCGCTCGCGAGCCCTGTGCGTCGCGCATGAGCCTCACGATCTGGGCGAGAACGCTGTCAACTCCGATGGTGGTGGCTGCCATGCGGAAGGCACCAGTACGGTTGACCGTCCCGCCGATTACCCGGTCCCCCTGCTTCTTCGACACCGGCAGCGATTCTCCCGTCAGCATCGATTCGTCGACGGCGCTCTCACCCCCGACAACAGCGCCGTCGACGGGGACGCGCTCGCCAGGGCGCACGACGACAATCTCGCCCGTTGCCACCGTCTCTACCGGAACGTCGATTTCCTCCTCGCGACGGATAACGCGGGCAGTTTTTGGTTGGAGGGCAACGAGGCCTCGCAAGGCAGCCGACGTCTGTTTTTTGGCTCGGGCTTCAAACGCGTTCCCGGTGAGGATGAGCGCGATGATGATGATCACCGCCTCGTAGTACACGTCGGGCGCGACGCCCCGGCTCAGGAAGAATCCCGGAGCGACGGTGGCGAATACCGAGTAAAGGAACGCTGCACCAGTTCCGATCGCCACCAGTGTGTTCATGTCCGCCGAGTGGTGTCGGAACGCGGCCCACGCACGCGTATAGAAATTCCGGCCGGCCCAGAGCATGACGCCGAGTGTTCCGAGCAGAAGCGCGTAAGAGATCACCGCGGGCGGGATCGCATAGAGCGAGGGTGCGAGCGCGCGCAGGCCCGGAGTGAGCGTGTCCATCATCCACCGCATGAACGGGTCAGCGACCGGTCCCCGAGCTGCGCGCCCACCGGCGGCCATCAACGGCATTGAAAGGATCATTGCGATGACCCCGGCGATCGCGCTCACGATCGCCTTGATGCGGAGCTCGTCGAACTCCGCTGCCTGGGAGTGATCCCGCGCTTCCTGCTCCTCAAATGCCGTCTGGTCGGGAGACGCGAGCGTGGCACCGTAGCCCGTCTCTCGGATGGCGTCGACGAGCCGATCGGGGGTAATCGCACCCGCGTCATAGGTGACGGTCGCGGTCTTCATCATGAGATTGACGGACGCATCCGAAACGCCGTGTTGTTCTTGGAGCGTGCGTTGCACCCTGGACTGACAGGCCGCGCACGTCATCCCCGAGACCGGAATGCGGATGGTCTCTCGCGCGCGGTCTGCTGTCGGGCCGCCCGGTTCCGGGGCTACACGATCAGCCGCATCGCGCTCAGCGGCATACGGCGTTGCTCTCATCGCTCCGCCTCACTCTCGCCCTGTCGTCCAGCGGCGGAAGGTGCATGTCGCTCGGCGAAAAAGAAGTACCAGTTCACCCAAGCGATGGCGGCGATCCCAGCTGCCACCACCAGCCATTCCGAGCCAGTCATTTCGTCCCCTCTCCTCGACCGTGTCCAGGAATTCAGTGCGTCGTCGCTGCGACCGCGTAGCCCTTATCTTCGACCGCCTCAGTTATGTTCTTCTCGGAGGTCGCGTCCGGATCGAACGATACCGTCGCCGCTCCTACTTTTACCTGCTCGACGGTCACTCCATCCACGCCTTTCAGCGCCTCGGTGACCTGAGCCACACAATGGCCACAGCTCATGCCGTCGATCTTCATTGTCATGCGTTCCATTTTTCTCGTCTCCCGCGACGCTGCCACGCCGAATCAGTAACCTGGTCGGGTTTAATACCCCCACCGGGTATAACCGTATTCTACCCGATTGGGTATGTCAAGACCCGACCGCGTCGCCGTCTCTGACGCCACGGGGCTACTCGCTTTATGGCCGGTAAAATGGCACAGGTTGTGCTTCTTATGGCCCGTCCTGAGCAGCCGAGAGTGGCGATGCTCGTCAGTCCATAGGAGGGAGAATGCTCACCGCAGAACACACGATCAGCAAGGAGATGCAACAGTGCATCGACGAATGTCTGGGCTGCTACTCGATCTGCGTCCAGACGGTGCAGCAATGTCTCAAGATCGGCGGGAAGCACGCTGAAGCCAATCACATTCGATTGCTGAACGACTGCGCCGAGATCTGCCGTACGAGCGCTGGCTTCATGCTGCGCGGATCGCCGCTCCACTCGCGGACATGCGCGGTATGCGCGGAGGTCTGCCGTGCGTGCGAACAATCGTGCCGCAGCATGGGGGATGACCAGATGATGCAGCAGTGTGCGGATGCCTGCCGTAGCTGCGCCGAGTCGTGCGCTCGGATGTCGAAGGGCTGAGCGGACGAGCCAGCGGCCTGAGTAAGATGAGCTGTCGGGAGACGTGCTCCCCGTTAACGATGCTACCCTGCCGCTTCGGCGCGAACCGACTGGCACACCGCGTTGGGTGAAAGTGTTCGGCATCATCGCGATAGTCCTGATCGGACTATTCCTCGCCTTGATGATTTTCGGCGATGGTCGTCACGGGCCGGCTCGTCATACGCAACCTGGAGATGCCGGAGGTGATACACCCGGCGCGGATGTCCGCCGATGACCATGAGACCGCGCCTCCGCCAGCTTGCTCTCACCGCCCATGTCACGTCCTCGGTCGGCTGGCTTGGCGCGGTCGCTGTATACCTCGGCCATGCCGTCGCCGGTCTGACCAGCCAGGATGCGCAGATTGTACGTGCCGTCTATCTCGCGATGGAGCTCTCCATCTGGTTCGTCATCGTTCCGCTGGCCCTCGCTTCGCTGGTGACGGGGCTCGTCTCGTCACTGGGCACGGCGTGGGGCCTGTTCCGACACTATTGGATCCTCTTCAAGCTCCTGATAAACGTGTTTGCAACCATTGTCCTGTTGATGTACACGCAATCGATCGGCTATTTCGCGACGATGGCGAGAACGGCGCCATTGTCCGGTACAAACCTGATCGAGTTGAGGAATCCGACCCACGCGATTCACGCCGGCGCCGCGCTGCTGCTGTTGCTCGTCGCCACGACGCTGGCGGTGTACAAGCCGCGGGGGATGACCCCTTATGGGTGGCGCAGGCAGCATGAACACCACGACCTCTGAGGATCGTATGGAAAACCACGCTGGGCACGCCATGAAAGGCTCCTACAAGGGCCTAGCTCTCGAGATGGCGATCGATTTCGTCATCATGTATCTCGTCATGTACACGATGATCGCCACGCTCGATCATTTCTACCTAAACATCAACAATATCTACATGACGCTGATGATGGTGGCGCCGATGACGATCATCATGCTGGTGGCCATGCGCTCGATGTACCCATCTCGCCGTCTGAATCTCTCCATCGGCACCGGCGCGGCGCTCGTGTTCGTTGCGAGCTTCGCTGCCATGCGAACGCAGGCCGCGGTCGGGAACAGGGAGTTCCTGCGCTCGATGATCCCCCATCACTCGGGGGCGATCCTGATGTGCGAACAGGCATCGATAAGCGATCCGGAGATAGTGGCGCTGTGCGGTGAGATCGTGCGGGCGCAGGAGGAGGAGATCGCTCGGATGAAGGTCATTCTTCAGCGTCTGCAATGATGACGGGCGAAGTGTACGCGCGGGACCGATCGCCACCGATGATGACCTCGAGTGGAACACTGGTATTGGCCTTCGCTACCAGCTCGACCCTCGTTTCAACATCGACGCAGGTATCCGCCGCCGGCTGACGGGTGACGACCGCGGCTGGTACGTCACGTTCGGGACGGCCTACACATTCGTTGCAGTAGAGAGGGTAGCTTTTTTGATTTTCCAGAGCTATGATCGCTTGAATCTGCGCTGTTAATTCGGAGTAAAGCGGAGCATGAACAAAGGCCGCTCTTATACGCCTTACTTGCTATTCGTCAGCTCGATTCTGACCGGCGCCTATTCAGGAAATCTTCGCCCACGGCTGGAACGAATGGGGCCACCTGACTCGATCCGGATGAAAAAGGTGGGCGAGGAGCTCTACCGCTTCTGAGACACGGGGTCCTGGGCGGGCAAAGTAGGCATTCGCGTCAACGGCGTAGATCGCCGCACCTGACAGTTCCGGCAGTTGGCGGGCGAGCTTCACGGATTCCTCGAGGCGGTAACCGCACGGCGACACGATCACGACCTCGGGCGACTGTCTGACAACCTCAGGCCATTCGATGCGCACTGAGTCGCCGCCGGGCCGGCCGAGCGCATCGTGGCCACCTGCTAATGCGATCATCTCAGGCACCCAATGTCCCGCACAGAAAAGGGGCTCGGTCCATTCGAGGAAAGTAATTTTCCGGGGAGCAACTCCGCGCACCGCCGCGGCAACTGCCTCGATCCGCTCTCGATTTGCCCTGACGAGATCTGCCGCTTCTTTCTCGCGCCCGATCGCTTGTCCGACAGCAACGATGTTCTCATCTATCTCCGCAAGGCTTCGCGGAGTGAGAAACAGGAT
>JBDSRC010000153.1:0-4962 GCA_039929505.1 Gemmatimonadaceae bacterium | reverse complement strand
CGCGCCGAGTTCGCTGAGATCAACGACACCGACTTCGCGCACGAGATCGTCGGCGTCGGACGGTTTCGCGGCAACGCCCTGCGCGAGCGTAAGGGAACGGGAGCCGTCTTTCGCGCCATTCCCGCTGCCGTCGTCACGGTCGAGCAGATGGGGCTGTCGCAGGAAGTACAGCGCCTCTGCCAGCTGACCAAGGGTCTGGTCCTTGTGACCGGACCAACCGGCTCGGGTAAGTCGACGACGCTCTGCGCGCTGATCGACCTGATCAACCGTACCCGCGAAGACCACGTCATCACCATCGAAGATCCGATCGAGTTCGTGCACGAGAGCAAGAAATGTCTGATCACCCAGCGCCACGTCGGCGTACACACGTCTTCCTTCAAGCACGCCCTCCGCGCCGCGCTTCGCGAGGACCCGGATATCGTCCTCGTCGGTGAGCTTCGCGACCTGGAGACCGTGTCCATGGCGATCGAGACCGCCGAAACGGGTCACCTCGTTTTCGGCACCGTCCATACATCGAGCGCGGTCAGCACCGTCGACCGTGTCATCGACCAGTTCCCGCCCGACCGGCAGGCACAGATCCGCGTCATGCTCTCCGATTCACTGAAGGGCGTGATCTCCCAGGTGCTCTGCAAGAAGATCGGAGGCGGCCGCGTTGCCGCTCGCGAAGTGATGCTCTCGACGCCGTCGGTGTCGAACCTCATTCGCGAAGGAAAGACCTTCCAGCTGCCGTCGGTCCTTCAGACGTCACGCCGTCTCGGAATGGTCACCATGAACGATGCGCTGATCGAGCTGGTGGACGGGAACCTCGTCGAGCCCAAGGAAGCCTATCTGAAGGCGACGGACAAGGTCGGCATCGTGAACATGCTCAAGCAACGGAACAAGGACGTGAGCTTCGTCGACGCGGTCGAAGTAACCACCGGCGCTGGAGCCGAGAACGGGAGCAAACCGGCGGCGCGCCCAGCGGGCCGCTAACCGCCGGGCAAGCGGCCGCGAGCTAAGGCTCGCGGTCCGCTGAATCCAGACGCGCCTGTCGCGCCGACGCCGAGTCGGCGTTTCTCATCCCCGTTTTCACCGCCTTCGCGCCCGGGATCTGGGACTGGCCGAGGATGCTGTCCTTTTCGCGCTGGGTCATTCCGGCCCGTTTGTCCGGGCCATCCTCCCCGCACGCGCTCACGGCGAGTGCTGAAGCTCCAAGGACGAACGCTCGCCACCGCAGGTGCATCGTCAGCTCCGAATCAGTTTGATGCGCTCGATTCTGATTACGTTGCGCCGCTAACCGCTGCCGGTCGCGCGGGCCGGAACAACAGGGCGAACAGAATGAATACGACCATAGCTCCCGCCGCGGGCACCAGCCATATCGAAGACCAGTCGTGTGTCACCTTGAGGCATTCGCGCGCCGCGGCAGCAGCGTCCGAACACGCTGGATTGGCCGTGGCATAGCGGTTTACGACCGCTCCTGACGCGAACGCGCCGATGAAATAGCCGAGTCCGTTGGTGACGAAGTTGATCATTCCCTGCGCCGCCGCTCGGATCTTCTCACCGGCGCGCTGGTCGGTGTAGATCTGCCCGCTCACGAAGAAGAAGTCGTAACACACTCCGTGCAGCAGAATACCGAGATAGATCAGCCACATGCCTCCGGCCGCGTCTCCCATTCCAAAGGCGAGATATCTGAGCGCCCATGCGAGCATGCCCACCAACATGATGACCTTGATCCCGAAGCGCCTGAGCACCACCGGGAGGAGGAGCATGAACACGATCTCCGACATCTGCCCGAAGGTCTGGATGAATGCCGGATCCGGCGCGCCGATCTCATTGAGGAATGGATTGGCGAACGTGTAGTAGAACTGGAGCGGGATACAAAGGAGAAACGATCCGAGCACGAAGATCAGGAAATCCCTGTTCTTGAGCAGCTGGAGAGCATCGAGACCAAGAGCATCGCGCGCGCTGAACGCCGCGCCCGCGGCCTTGGGGGGTGTGTGCGGCAAAGCGAGCGAGAAAACGGCCATCACAATCGACGCTCCCGCCGCCAGTCTCATCGGCAGCGCCAGCGCGTCCGCCTTGAAAACCTTGCCGACGAGTATGCCGGCGACGATCCAACCGATCGTGCCGAGCACGCGAATGAGCGGGAAGTCGCGCGCCGGATCCTTGACGTGGTGAAACGAGATCGAGTTGGTGAGCGAAAGCGTCGGCATGTAGCAAAGGGCGTACAGGATCAGAAGCGGATAGAAGCTCGAGAACGTCGTCTGCGTCGACACGATCCACATGACGACACCGCCCACGAAATGCAGCGCCGCGAGCAGCTTCTCGCTGGAGAAAAACCGGTCGGCGACTATTCCCATGAAGAACGGAGAAACGAGCGCCGCGATGGCGGTCGCGCCGTAGGCGAGTCCGATCTGCTGATCGGTGAACCTGAGCGTTTGCCCGAGATACGTGCCCATGGTGACGAACCAGACCCCCCAGATGAAATACTGGAGGAACATCATCGCCGATAACCGCGACCGGACTCCGGTCATTTTATCTCCCTGATCCGCATGTTGCGGAGAGTGAGGGTTCCCTCGTGGTCACCCTGAAAGCCGATGTAGCCCCGCGGCGCGCGCCCGTAATTGGGATACTCGATGAACTTGCTGGCCTTCACCTTCGCGGTCCAATCGGGGTTGGCAAGCTCGTACTCGAGCAGCTTCTGACCGTTCAGCCAGTGCTGGACGCGGTTGCCCTTCACGACGATCAAGGTCGAGTTCCATTCACCGGCCGGCTTCGCCACGCCTCCCGGCGACGGATAAAGTCCGTAAGCCGCGCCAGTCGAGGTTAGGCGGCTTTTTCCATCCCCATGCAGCGCGTCGTCGAGCAGCTGGTACTCGGGCGCGCTCCAGTAAATGTGATCGTATTCTTCGGTTCCGCGATAGAACACGCCCGCGTTCCCGCCGGGGCTGATCGTCCAGTCGAACGCGAGCTCGAAGTCTCCGTATTGATTCGCCGTCATCAGGTCGCCGATCGGGCCGCTCTTGGTGAGCGTGCCGTTGACAGCGCTCCATCCCGCCGGAACCGTCGGCGTCTTGTAGCCGCGCCAGCCGGCAGTAGTCGTTCCATCGAACAGCGGCTGCCACCCGGCTGCGCGCTGCGCCGCGGTCAGTCCGCTCATGTCGGCGGCCATTGCGGGAACCGTCGAATCAGGCGTCACGCTCGCGCTACCACCGGCGCTGCTGCTCCCCGCCGGCGCGCAGCCGGCTACCAGTGCCAGGTGCGCGACGACCGTCATCAGTGCGGCTGATCTCTGCATCATCAATTCCTCGTGGTAGGTGTGTCAGACTTCCCAGCCCGGCCGGTACTCGCGAGTCAGGTATTGATTCGCCTCCGGTATGTTCGTGATCTCCATCTTTTCCCCGTTGTACAGAATCTTCCTGCCCTGACCCGTGCGCAGCGCGACGAGCCCCAAAAGCATCGTCTCGGTGAGATCGGACGCGTACTCGAACGGCGAAACGGCCTTGCCTTGCCCCTTGATCGCGTTGGCCCAGTTCATCTCGTGGCTAACGGTAATCCGAGGCATGGTCTTCGGTACCAGCGCCGCCTCTTCGGTGAGCGCGACCGGAAAGAGGCGAGGATTGGCGCCGTAGGTGTCGTGCATGAGAATGCCTTTCTCGCCGATGAATATCGTGCCGCCATTGCTGTTGATCGGGACATCGTCGGGAAGCAGATCGGGGCGCTGCGGCAACAGGCCGCCATCGTACCAGCTCAATTTGACCGGCGGCTGCGCGCCGCGTGCCGGGAACTCATAGTGGACCGTCGTAGCGACAGGATACGACACCGGCTGCAGGTATCCCCGCGCTTCCCTCGAGCCGGGCGCGGCCTTGGGATCCGGCGGAATCGGCATCACTCCCCACTGGGTCGATGTCGCCTCGATTGACGTGGGATACTTGAGGCCAAGCGCCCAGTACGGATGATCGATGAGATGTGCGCCCATGTCGCCGAGTGCTCCGACGCCGAACGGCAACCAGCCGCGCCAGTTGAACGGGTGGTAGACGGGATGATACGGAAGGTTCTCCGGCACTGGCCCCAGATAGAGATCCCAGCGAAAATCCGGAGGCGGCGGCGAAGAGGCCATCGCCGCGGCCAGCACCATGTTCACGTAGCGGAAGCTCCATGGATTTCCGAAAGGGCTTGGCGGCGCCTCCGGCATTGCGCCGCCGACGGGACGGGGAACGCCCTGCGGCCAGTACGTAACCGGCCTGTTGGTCCAGACATGAACGTCGCGCACAGGACCGATGACACCGCCCTGAACCCATTCGTTGATGAAACGCGCGGTGTCGGTCGAGTGCCCCTGGTTTCCCATCTGTGTGACGAGACGCGGATTCGTGATCGCAAGATTCTTGAGCACCCGCGCTTCGTGCACGGAATATGTGAGCGGCTTCTGCACGTAAACGTGCTTCCCCGCCTGCATCGCCATTTTGGCGATGATCGCGTGCGTATGATCCGGCGTCGCGACGACGATCCCATCGATGTCCTTCTGCTTCGCGAGCATCTCGCGGAAATCGGTGTAGCGCGCGGCCTTGTCGAACTTCGCATTGAGGATGACGCCTTCCGGACGGTCCTTCTTGTCTCCGTCCTTGAGCTTTTCCCGGACTTTTTTCTCGGTGAAAGCGAAATCGACGTCGGCCCAGGCAACGAAATTCTCCGTCTGCGCGAGGGGCTCCGCGTTTTCCTTCCCCATCCCGCCCAGGCCCACGACGGCGAAGTTGATCGTATCGCTTGGTGCCTGAAATCCGACCCCGCCGAGCACGTGACGGGGCACGATCATCACGCCCAGCCCGATCTTGCCCGCGTCGGAAATGAAACGGCGACGCGTGACTTTCTTCCCGGCCATGATTGCTGTTCTCCGGTTGTCGATCTGGTGAGTCAGTACTCGAGCGACGCGAGGTATTTGTAGCTGGTGCTGATCGACGCCATCGGATCGGCCGGCTGATCGTG
>JBDSRC010000152.1:0-3135 GCA_039929505.1 Gemmatimonadaceae bacterium | reverse complement strand
GCGCCCCAGAAAATCCCACCCGCCCCGGCGATCATCAATATTGGTGTGGCAGCGCTGTTCGCATTGTTGGTGGCCGCAATTACTCCAACGCCCAGCGTCAGAGCGCCGACAGCGGTAGCTAGTGCGCCCGGCCGGTGACTCGCCCGGAACAGCTTCGCTTCGGTTTCGGCGCGTGCCGATCCGGCGACGATTTTTTCGACGTTGGCGCTCTTGAAGACTCCGGTGGTGCCGACGACAAGCCCGTCGACTCCGCGCAGAATCCGGACGCGTCCCCAGCTCGACTCGAGCCGGAGCGCGCGGCCGTCATAGGTGTTTGGATTTTCGTCCTGCCTGGCAGTCTCTGCGGAAGCGGCCGCGACGGCTTCGCCCCACTTGGAGCCAGTGACGGTGAGATCGCCCTTCTCCGATTGAGCGGAAGCAGGCGCTGGTGAAATGAGAAACGCAGCGCCTGCGAGGCAGAGCGCGAAGAGGGCTTTGTGCATAATCCATCGACTGTTAGAGCAGGAAGGGCGTAACCCGGTTATCGCCCATAATCGCGGTTGTACCACCAGATCGACCGCGCCAGGGCACTGGCAGCCTTGTTCAGTTGGACGCCACCATAGACCATCAGCACTGTCCCGGCAGCTACGGCGGTCCAGGCGGGGATGGCCACGTTCGCATCGATGCCATCCATTCGCGCGACTCCGCCACCGACGCCCCACGCGACGAGACCAAGAGCGAGGACTATCGAGCCTCGCCTCGAGCTCTGGTTGAACTCTCGCGCCTCGCTTACCGCGTTCGGAGATCCCCCGACCGCGGCGGCGAGATCGAGGCCGCGAAACCCGCCGATTTTCCCCACCACGGTTCCATCGCGACCGCGGACGAGTAAGTGATTCCCCCATCGGCTTTCCACCCGCAGCGCCTGTGCATCGTACTGAGCCGGCTCGAGTTGTTGCTGACCTTCCATCGTTGCCACCCCTCCAACAAGTATATGCCCTAACAGTACATGTCTCGCCAGCAAAATCCCGCGCAAGAATCGCGACATCGCCATGCCTCCTCTAGCGGTAGACGATCGTAGCCCGCCCGTTCAGGGCGGCGCCTTTCATGATCACGTGCGTGTTGCCCGGATAGCTGTATCCGGCGTTTTCCTGTGCGACCGCTGCTCCAACGAAATCATCATTCGTTCTCAGCCAGGCGCCCGGGTTCTCGAAGAACACGGCGAGGAAGGCCCCGGCCACTACATACCACGGCGCCTTCGGCACGAGCTTTATCGCCACGGTGGATGCCGCACTCGATGTCGATTTCAAAAAACTGATCAGGACATCACTGTCCAGCTTGAGCACGCAGGCCGTATCGTCGTCCTCCCAGAACAGCACGTGGAATCCGTCCTGGAACTTGCTGTTGAACGCCGCTACTTCGTCCGCCGAGAAGAGCATTACCTGTCCATTCCAGAAGCCGCTGTTCTGATCGAACACCTTCCGGTAGTCGAACGCCTCGGCACCGGAGCAAGACAGATCTTCGCCATTTCTCGGGTTGTTCTGATCGGTCGGACCCTGGATGTGCACCTCGATCTCCGGATCCCCGCGAGTAAACGGCTCGTGTACGTCGAGAATGCGCGAGAACTCGAGGTAAAGCCCGGGCGGGATTTGAACGCCGGTGCCGCCTCCTCCTGACCCGCCACCACTTCCGCCGCCATCATCGACGGCAATGAGGTTGCTCGCCTCGAGCCTCGCCGGCACAAGCGTCCCGATCGCGCGCCCGTTGAGATCACCGACGTTCTTCGCCGTCACAGACATCGGTTGGTCGAACCGTGTCTCGGCAGACACTATGGATAGTGTCGGCTGCTCGGGCGGGGAGTCGGGATCGAGCCGGACTTCCCTCCCGCTCCTGTCGAAAGCGATGATCGGGTCTTCCTCCTCCAGCTGTACGGCGACCAGAACCTCTTCGTCCCCCACCCACGACTCACGGTGCTTACGCACCGGCATATAGAACTCCACCGGGCGAATCTGACCCACCAATGTCAGAATTGCGTCAGACGAGTTTCCGTTTCGACTCATCGCTGCCAGCAGCTCCGCCCCGTCGTCGCTGCGGAGATATCTCCCCAGCTCGAGCTTGTGCTCCTTGAATGGTGCGGCGCGAAGATGACGTTTCAGCTCGTGCCGCATCTTTTTTTCGCCAAGTGAAATCGCAATCAGCTTGCCGAGCCTGGTGAGTGCGATCTGCTCGGGAGTGGGGGTGGATTCGTCGACGCGCCGCTCCGGAGCCGCAACGTTCGGAGCCGAAATTCGTTCTGCGGGATCGGCGCACGCGGCGAGCGCCAGAACAAACGACAATCCAACCAGCATGCAACGGGAATTCTGTTTCACCTTTTCCTCCTCGGACGAGTAGTGCGAACGGGAACGCGCGCACTCTAGCCGCGAGGAGAGGCAGGACCGTAATCCGGGAACCGCCTACGAGATCAGTTCGCTTCTCCGCGGGCGGCCGGGAGCGACGACCATCATGAGGAACGCGGCGGCGAGCGCGAGCGTGGCGCCGAACGCGAACGCGCTCGGCGCGCCCGAGCGATCCCAGATCGCGCCGAAGATGAGCGATGCCGGCAGTGCTCCAAGCCCGATCGAGAGATTGTACCAGCCGAACGCGGCGCCGCGACGCGAGCGTGGGACGAGGTCGGCGACGAGCGCCTTCTCCGTGCCCTCGGTCATGCCGTGGAAGATTCCGTACACCGCGAACAGAACCCACGCTTGCCAAGCCGCGGTCGAAAGCCCGAACGCGAAGTAAACCGCGGCGTAGAGAATCCAGCCGCCGACGATGAGCGGCTTCCGGCCGAGTGTATCCGAGAGATGTCCGCCGTATGTGCCCGTCGCCGCTTTCACGAGATTGAGCAGCGCCCAGAGAATCGGCGCCAGCACTATCGGAACGCCGAGCTGGTGCGCGCGCAGCAGCAGGAACGCGTCGGTCGAATTGCCGAGCGTGAAGAGCAGGACGACCACCAGGTATCCCCAGAACCGGCGCGAGAGCGTTGCCGAGACTTCGTTGCCAGATCCTTCCGCCGCCTTCTCACCGGCGTCGCCGCGCGGTACCTCACGCACGACGAAGATCAGGACGGCTACGGCAATCGCCGCCGGAATCGATGCCAGCCAGAAGACGTTCCTGATC
>JBDSRC010000151.1:0-6508 GCA_039929505.1 Gemmatimonadaceae bacterium | reverse complement strand
ATGCCTTGAGCGCGTCATCGCCGTTGTAGGCGACCGTGATCGGGTAGCCCTTTGACTCGAGATAGTCCCGAATGATGTTGGCGTTGTCCGGATTATCGTCGACGACGAGGATGGGTGGATGGGAATTGTCAGCCATAAGCGATTGATTGAGAGGATGTTACGGGGTTGGTCGCGCAATTCGCAAGCCAGCTTCCGCCTCCCGTGATCACGGTTTGGAAAATCGCGAGAGAATTGTCGCCTCCGGCTTGACAAAATCCGGCACCACGACCACGCTAGAGGAGCGTCACTAACCCGGGGATTAATATGATTGCGGCCAGATGTCTGGTTCCCGCCATCGCGCTTCTGGCGGCGAGTCTGGAGGGTCAGGAGCTTCGCGCCATTGCGGCCGCTGACCCAGTCGTGAGCGGTACCATCAGGGACGTCGGTGGGGTTCCGATTCCCGACGTAGAGGTCGGCATCATACGGGGGGAGAGGCTGCAACAGTTCGTAACTACCGCGGCCGATGGCAAATTCCTGCTCTCCGGTGTAGCTGCGGGAGTGGTTCCGCTGCGCATCCGCCGCCTTGGTTACGTCATTCAGTTTCTGGATGTCGACGCCCGCACTCCTGCCGCGACGGCGATCGAGGTAGTTCTCAAGGAGGTTGCCAGCGATCTTGACGAGGTAACAATTGACGCGGGCGAAGGCAGGCTCCGCGACTTCCACCAGAGAAAACAACAGCGTGGAAACTTCGCGCGGTTCCTCGAGGCGCCCGACATCCGCCGGCTCGGACCTACGAACTCGAGCGACCTTTTTCGCAGTGTTCCGGGGACCGTTATTCGCGCCGCTTCGGGGGGGAACACCATCCGCATCCGAGGCTGTCAGCCGATGGTTTGGCTGGACGGGCAGCGGGTCCCGGGCGCGGAGCTTGACGAAGTCATTCAGCCTTCGGAAATTGCCGCGATTGAATTCTACCCTTCGAGCGCCGGGATACCGGCGCAGTATCTCGAGCGGGGGAACCGGCTCTGCGGTTTGGTCCTCGTCTGGACGAGGACGCAGTGAATCCGGCACTCTCCGACAAAAAGAAAGCCTCCCCGATCGGGGAGGCTTTCTTTTTCTTGCCGAAACGCGGAGCGCTAGGGACGCACGCCGCAGCTCGGTCCCGGATACGTGGGAGCCGCGGTAGGATTCGAGTCCCAGTATATTCTCGTCGTGAACTCGTCGGGCCCCTGCCGGGCAATTGCCGCGTCCACGTTCGCGCCGTTGACCGACCGCTCCCTCGTCGAGTACTGATAGCGGCGAGGCACCGTGTTGATGACGGCGGCGGATCCCGGTACTACGGTCGCCGGGACACAGGTCCGGCGCCACTCGGCCCACGCCTCCACTCCATCAGTATAGAGCGCAATCCACTTCTGAAGCGCGATCCGTCGGAGACCCTCTGTCCCGGGCACATAGACGATCCCCGGTTGAGCGAGAAACGCAGTTATCGCAGCCGCGTCGGTCACGCCCCACTGCTCCATCGACGCCCGAATTCCCTGCTCGTAATACGTTGCCGCCGTGCCGGTGGTGATCCACCCGCGTTCCCGCGCCTCGGCCAGAATGAACGAGACCTCGGCGTAAGTGAGGATGAACGACGGAAAGTTCGCTCCGGGAAGACTGGAGCAACTGGAGCAGAACGCGTTGTTGGAATAGAAAACGGCTCCCGGACGCGACGTCGTGAGAGAATAAGTACCTGCCTCTGTCGCCGTGAGTCCGTTCGGCATTCCCGCGTACTCGGGGGCGAGCGGGTCCGTCCCCGACGCCAGCGTCGGCTGGGCATACACCGGAACGCGGGGATCGTTGTGCGGAAGCATCTGGCCCATCAGACGATTCGACAGGCGGTGATCATCCCGTGTCTGATTATTCACCGACCAGGGGTTGTCGTAGACTCCGCCTCCCGGCCAGTCCATCTGCGCGTTATCGGCGTTGGAGGCCATGAGCCCTCCTGGGGCGCCGATCGCCGCAGTCAGCTGCGCCTGTGCTTTCGCGGCGTCGATGTTGGCCAGACGCATGGCGTGGCGCGCGCGGAGCGAGTTGCCGAATCGCTGCCACCGCAGGCTATTGCCGCCGTAGATCGGGTCCGCACCACCAAGCGTCACCGCACTCGAAGGCGCCCCTGCGATGGCCGTTACAGCTTCGCCCAGGTCGGCGAAAAGACCGTCGTAGATAGCTTGCTGTGCGTCGTAAACGGGCTGGATGATGATGACCTCGTCATCTCCTTGAAGCGCCTCTGAATACGGCACGTCCCCCCAAACATCAGTCAGGTAGCCGAATATCAGACTTCGCATGATCAGGGGAGGACCCCACAACAGCGGCTGATCGGCCGCTTTACCGGCGTTGACGACGGCCTGGAAGTTCTTCAGCTCACTGATGTACGTGAAGACGAAGCTGTTGTTGGTAACGGTGCCATCGAGGCGCGCGTACGTGTCCTCATCGGGATATTGAACCTGAGCGAGGTGCTGCGCGGTCAGCACGGGGCCGCGCAGGTTCGTTGGATTGCTGCCGAACCATCGCTGAGCTGCTATGCGGGTGGCATAGGTGAACACCGCTTGTGGCGGCGCCGAGGTCGGGTTGTTTGGATCCTCGTTCACGTTCGTCAGCTTATCCGAGTTGCAGGCAGCGCCGAGCAAGAGCATGGCGCCGAGGCCCGCGAGTCGAACGCGTCTATATCTCAGTGGAAATTTTCTATAAATCATTGCTTTCGTGTCTCCAGTGGGGTGCGTCATGGAACAATCCGGATGTTGAAGCCGATGCTGCGGGGATTCGGCGACATGTTGACCTCTATGCCCTGATCGTTCCTGCTGCTGTAAGCGAACTCCGGATCAATGTTCGGGACATTCGTCCACATCTTGAGATTCCGGCCTGTGAGGGCGAAACTGGCTTCCCGCGCGCCCATGATCCTGTTGGCCCAGGACTCAGGCAGGTTGTACGACAGGCGCACTTCACGAAGCTTCACGTAGCCGGCGTCGTAAGTGAACCTGGTCGTGTGCCTGAACAGACTGTGGAAGTACCGTTCGGAGGTGATCCGCGTCGTATTGGGCAGCCCCGTAGCGAGATCAATTCCCTCCACGAGGACACCCGGGGTATCCCAGTCGACCTCACGGCCCAGCAAGCTGCTCTCCAGCACTCCGGCATATTCACCGAACAGATTGGTGGTGCTGTAAAGGTTACCGCCCCGCCTGACATCGAGAAGCGTATTCAGCGAGAGATTCCCCAGGCTGAGTTGGTTCGCCCAGCCGCCAGTCCATTTTGGCTGGATGTTGCCGATCACGGAGAGCGTGGTCTCTCGCAGGGGACGACCACCCGACGTTAGTTGATTCCCTGCCGCGTCACGCCTTGGTGCGTAGCCACGGATCGCTCCGTACGGCTCGCCTTTTCGGGCCTCGACGATAACGTCGCCGAAACCGCCCGTTCCGAGGACGATCGTTTCGACATCGGGCGCGAGCTCGACAACCTCGCTGCGATTGCGGGCAAAGGTAAAGGTCGAAGTCCAGCCGAGGCCGGTCGGCGGTCGAAGGACATTCAGCGTCAGCAGCGCCTCGATTCCCTTGTTGCTGATTTCACCGGCGTTTACCCACTTCCGGTCGAAACCGCTTGCACCGGAGATCTCCACGTCGAAGATCTGGTTGCGGGTTGATTTGCTGTAAGCGCTGGCGTCGAGGATTACCCGGTCCTGGAAAAGTGAAAGCTCGGCGCCGACCTCATCGGAGCGCGTTATTTCAGGCTTCAGGTTGGCGTTGGCCAATCTGGTGTCCAGGCGATATTGTGGCTGAGTGCCAAATCTCTGTGACTCGCCGAGAAAAACGGGAACCAGTGAATACACCGGAGCATCGCTTCCCACTCGAGCCGCCGCAGCGCGGAGCTTGAGCGAGGTCAGCACCGTCCCCCTCAGGCCGGGGATTGCGTCCGTCACCAGCACTGAAGTGTTGATCGACGGATAGAAGTATGAGTTCGCCCCCACCGGAAGAGTGGAAGACCAGTCGTTGCGCGCCGTTCCTTCCAGCGTCCACCAGTCGTTCATCGTGAACGCGGCGGATCCGTAGATACCCTGCACCTGCCGACGCACGATCTGCTGGTCGATAGAGGGCGCGACCGCGGCGTTGGACGGGTTGTAAACCCCTGGCACCACTAGTCCGGTTGTCTGCTGGCTGTTGCCGTTGAAGTACTCCCGCCGGATGCTGCCACCAGCGACTGCATTGAGGTCCAGCCAGTTGGCGAGGCGGCGCGTACCGGTGAAAGTCAGGCCGGTACTGTTGTCGTTACGGTAGTCGTTCACAAAGCGGAAACCGCCGGCGTACCCCTGGTTGATGAATTCCTGCGCGCCCTGCGCGTAAAGCTGCTGGATCCCCAGCCGGTAGATGTCGGAGCCCGTCCGCAGCGAAGCGCTCAGACCCTCGGCGATTTGGTACTTGAGAGCGACCGACCCAATTACACGATCGCGATCGTCGAGCTGGGGGTTTTCCGCCATTACCCAGAACGGATTGTTGTGGTAGCTGTAATTCCAGTTGTACTCACGTGTCGCTGCTCCACCGTTGGTTGGACCGCCTCTCCCGAATTGCCTCAGCGACTCCGTGTTCACCTGCCGGCCGTACCAGTTGAACATCGACTGGAGCGGATTACGGCCGGAGTAGCCAACCCCCGGACGGTTGCGTCCGGAGTTGTGGATGTATTGCACTGAGCCGTCAGTGGTCAGGCGTGAGCTCGCGCGGAAGCTGCCGTTAAGAGAAACCGTCCGCCGCTGGAACAAGTTGTTCGGAAAGATTCCGCGGACGTTGTCCGCGCCGAGCGAAAGGCGGCCGGACACACGCTCGGTCCCACCGCTCACGCCGACCGTGGTCGACGCCGTAACGCCAGTCTGGAAGAAATCCTTCACGTTATCGGGTTGAGCGATCCATGGCGTCGGGGTGCAGTTCGCAGTCCCGGCCCCGGGGCTGTCGAACTGACAGATCAGCCGTCCGTCCATTCGCGGGCCCCAGCTCTCGTCGACGCCGTCGTTGGTGCCGCCGTAGTTTCCATCGACCCATTCGAACGCGCCTCCCGACCCCTGGCCATACAGGTCCTGAAAGTCGGGGAGAATCGCGGGGCTCTCAAAGGTGAGATTGGTGTTGATGTCCGTGCGCATCCGGCCGTTCGTATTACCACCCTTCCGCGTGGTGATGAGGATGACGCCGTTCGCCGCGCGCGATCCGTAAATGGCCGCCGCATTCGGTCCTTTGAGCACGCTCAGCGATTCAATGTCGTCCGGGTTGACGTCGCTCAGCGCGTTCCCGTAATCGAAATTGGTGTTGCTGCCGCCGAAGGGAGCGCCGCCGCGATTGGCGTTGGATACCGCTACGCCGTCCACGATGAACAGCGGCTGGTTATTCCCCGTGATCGAGTTCTGGCCGCGGATGATGATGTTGGTCGAGCCGCCCTGCGTGCCCGGTGCCGTGATCTGGACCCCTGACACCTTGCCCTGGATCTGCTGCACGACGTTCTGAGCACGAGTCGTGTTGAGCTCGGTCGAGCTGAGCTGCTGCTGGGCGGTTCCGAGAGTGCTCTTTTCCCTCGTCATGCCCAACGCCGTCACGACCACGCCCTGCAACTGAGTCGCGCTGGCCGAGAGACTGAAGTTCTGAACGACGGGCGCGCCGGCGAGTGTCACCTGGGCGGACGAGGGCTGAAACCCGAGCCGACGCGCGATGAGCGTCACCGTAGTACCTGTCGCGGTCGACGGCACCGAGAACGTGTATTGACCCTGGTCGTCCGTGAAGCCGCCAACCCGAAGTGTCGGAATGCTCACGCTGACGCCCGTGACTGGTGCGCCACCGGTGCCAGTCACCTGGCCACTGATGGTTGTCCCCTGTGCAGCAGCGACCGCCGGGACGAACCCGAGCACGACGCCTGCTAGCGCAAGGAAACGAGAGATCTTACCTGTCATTCCCATACAACACCTCACTGAGAGTGAAACTGGGATGCCGTGCGTCGCGTACTTGGGGTGAGGCGTGTTCCTCACTTCCGGAGCGGCGACGCTGCTCTGTTGCATCTGGGTAACCCGGGACAATGGCGTCCGAGGTAGTCGGAGATGCAGACGCGCACACCCGGAGGCTCCCATCAGCGGGAGGGGCCGGGTGTGATACGCTATGTAGACAAGTTAGGCCACGGGTAACGCAGAAGTCAACAACAGGTAAACGGGGAGTATCGATCCTCCCCCCGCTGAGGGGAACTCACTCTCTGGAGCTGGCCTTCTCCGTCACCACCCGGACCTGGTCGTTCAACACCTGCATGAACCCGCCGCTAACCGTGAAGCGGCGGCCGGACCCGCCGCCTAATCTCAGCTCCCCATCGCCCAGAAGCGCCATCAGCGGAGCGTGCCCGGTGAGGATGCCCACCTCTCCGTCGTAGGCGGGGGCGACGACGGAGTCCACCTCACCCTCGAACAGCACGGCCTCCGGAGAGATCACCGACACCTTGAGCATTTCTTACGCGTTCGAGAGACGGTTTGCCGCCTCGA
>JBDSRC010000150.1:0-7567 GCA_039929505.1 Gemmatimonadaceae bacterium | reverse complement strand
GGTCACCACTGTCGCGCGCGTCGTGGAACCGCCAGAATTCCGGCGCGCGGTCGCACTACGCGTCGCGCACCGCAATCAACCACTCGCCGTCATGGCCACGATCAACGTCGGTACGGTCGACGTCATCCTCATCAGTCCGCGTACCGACGGGTGGCGGATCCTGACGCTGCAACGCGCGAAGGACACGCGCTGCCCCATGGCGTGGGAAACTGTGCACGGCCGCATCGAGCCGGGTGAACAGCCCGAGCACGCCGCCGTCCGCGAAGTACGTGAAGAGACCGGACTCGACATCGCGAGGCTCTACAACGTGTGCGTGCAGCCATTCTATCTGCATCACACGCACACGGTGGAGCTGGCCGTCACGTTCGCCGCCTTCGTCGATCCGGCTGCCGAACTCACGCTCGGGGCCGAGCACGCGCGGTCCGAGTGGCTGGAGCCGGAACGCGCGCTGAAGCGGTTCGTCTGGCCGCGCGAACGCGCCGCGTTGCGCGATGTGCTGCTGCTGTTGCAACGCGGCGACGCCGGACCCGTGGAAGACGTGCTGCGAGTGTTCTGATTCGCTATGGCCGGGGCACGCGGTGCTCGGAGGTACGCAGCACGGTCGCCGGCTCGGGGGCATTGGGCTTCACGCGCACGCTCTTCGCCGGGATGCCCACGTAGACGTGGTACGGCCGCACGTCCTTTGTCGCCACCGCGCTCGCTCCCACCATCCCCTGCTCGCCGACGTGCACGCCCGCGAGCACGGTCGCGTGGTACGTGATGCGCACGCCGTCCTCCAGTACCGTGAGTGCATTGGTCACGTCGCGCTGGTCGACGATGCTGTGGGTGTGGCTGTAGATGTTGGCGTAATCGCTGATCGAGACGTTGTTGCCGAGGGAGATCCCGCCGCGATCGTCGAGCAGCACGTGACGGTGGACGACGACGTTGTCGCCGACATCCATGTTGTAACCGAAGGAGAACTCGACGTGCTGGAACGCCTTGAAGTTCTCGCCGCAACTCTTGAAGATGTGCCGCGCCAACACGCGCCGCAGCTGGACTCCCAGCTCCACGTTCTGCCCGCCGAGCGGTGTGCGGTCGAACGAGTACCAGAGCCACAGCAACGGCTTCACCTTCTGGAACTGGGCGTCATTGCACTCGGCGTAGTACTCGGGCTCGAGAGTGACATTGCGCGGATCGAGCGATAGGAGCGCAAGCCTGATCCCGGCAGGGATCTTCGGGTCCGCCACCGCCGTCTCCCAGTTGGTTGCGAACCCCGCGTAGGTTATTTCGGCGAGAGTGCGCCGGCAGAGCTCGTTGCGATCGGCGCCCGAGCTGATCTGACTGTCGATCATTTCGAGCCATTCCGTCGCGGCACCTGCTACGGGTAGCGATGCAAGCTTGCGAAGAGGAAGAATTGCCATTACTGCCGGTCTCCCGAGCGCGACGCGCGCGCGCGAACCAGCGCCCGCTCTCGCTCAATTCGGGTCAGAATCTGCTCCCACGACGCGCTCTGCTGATCCTGAAAGGTAACGGTGAGCGGCTGGTCGAGATCTACCTCTTCGTCGTACAGGTAGAGCGCGCTCTGGGTCTCCCGCTGTCTCAGGCGTTGCTCCCCAAATCCCGAGCTGAGTGGAATCACCTCGAGCGCGCGGAAATTCCGGCCACTCGAGGTGATGATCAGCTCCATCGGGCTGAAATGAATGTCAGGAGCCACACCGTAAAAGGAGACATACCAGAGATCGGGCGCCTGTCCTCCGCGCCGCCTGGTGACGGCGGCGATCGACTCCTTGTTGCTCTCCTGCAGCTCACGCAGCGCGCGGTACGAATCAGCGGTGAGGAGCCGGATGAGGCTCTCGTCGAGCGGAATCGCGCGCACGATCAGTCCCCGAAGCTCGAGCCGGATCGCGATCTCGTCCTGGCGCAAAGTGCCGTACCCAGGCGGAACGCTGCCTTTGCCAGTCGTATCATCAGCTGGAGCGATCACCGCACCAGGGTGGGCGTCATCGACGGGCGGCGGCCCGGACGCGCATGCACCAACCACGATTGCGACAACCACCAGTGCGATCGCGATCACGCTGATGGGCCGCCGGTCTCGGTCCCACGTGCGACCAGCTGCATGATCGCCTCGAGAAGCTCGGCTCGACCGCTCCCGGTCATCACGCTGAAAGGAATTATCTGCTCCGCCTCGACCGATAGCGATCGGGAAATCTCGTTGACCCGCGTCTGGACCGCCGCCCTCGTGATCTTATCCGATTTTGTCAGGGCCACGATCGTCGGAATCTCCAGCTGTGCCAGAAAGTCCAGCATTGACCGGTCATCATCGCTCGGGTCGCGGCGGATGTCCAGCAGCAGCACCAGCCCCCGCAGCTGGGCGGTGCGGCCGAGATAGCTCTCGATGAGCGGACGCCACTCGGCTTTCTTTTCCTTCGAGATGCGGGCGTAGCCGTAGCCCGGAAGGTCAACGAACAGAAACTGATTGTTGATGCGGAAAAAATTGATCTCCCGCGTCCGGCCCGGGGTCTTGCTCACCCGGGCGAAAGATTTCCTCCGCACCAGCGAGTTGAGGAGCGATGACTTGCCGACGTTGGATCGCCCGGCAAATGCAATCTCGGGAAGCGTCGACTCGGGACGCCACCCTGCCTGCTCCGCCTTTCCTCCGATGAACTCCACATTGCGGATGATCAGCGAATCGGGAGCAGCGGCGGAGTCCTTCGCCATTCAGTGCGTCACTGAATCGTAGAGCGGCTCTCCCGCGGATGCGGAATCGCCCGGCTGGGGGCGGAGCGCAATGGAGAGCACTTCGTCCATTGTCTTGACCGGATGGAAGCGCACCGTCGTGCGAACTTCTTCGGGAAGCTCTTCGACGTCGCGCGCATTCCCGTGCGGGATGATCACGTCGCTCACCTTGTTGCGGTGCGCCGCGACCGCTTTCTCCTTGAGCCCGCCGATCGGCAGCACGCGGCCGCGCAGCGTGATCTCTCCGGTCATCGCGACATCGCCGCGAACCGGCACACCAGTGAGCGCGCTGATCACCGCTGTCGCAATCGCGATTCCCGCCGACGGGCCATCCTTCGGCGTCGCGCCGGCCGGCATGTGGATGTGGATGTCGCGCGTGCGATGGAAGTCCGCCTCGATGCCGAGCGCGCGTGCACGCGCGCGGGCGTACGACAGGGCCGCGCTGGCCGACTCCTTCATCACGTCGCCGAGGGTGCCCGTCAGCTGGACCTTGCCGCGTCCGCGGACGACACTCACCTCGATCTCGAGCACCTCGCCTCCCACCTGGGTGTAGGCGAGTCCCGAAGCGACGCCGACCTTGTCCTCGAGCGATGTGTCGTCCGGATCGAAAGGCGGCGGGCCGAGGAGTTCATCGAGGTCCTGGGCTCGGACCGTCTGCAATCCGTTCACGGCCATGACTTCGGATTTCTCGGCCAGCTTTCGCGCCAGCTTGCGCGTGACGCGCGCGATCCGCCGTTCCAGCTCGCGCACTCCCGCCTCGCGAGTGTAGCCCCGCATGATCGCGGCGAGGACATCGGGCTCGAAGAGAACCTGCTCCTTCTCCAGACCGTTGGCGGCGATCTGCCGGGGAAGGAGATATTGCCGTGCGATCGCCAGCTTCTCGTGATCGAGATATCCCGCGATCCGCAGTATCTCCATCCGGTCCCTGAGCGCCTCGGGAATTCCGGCCAGTGAGTTCGCGGTGGTGATGAACAACGCCTGGGAAAGGTCGTAGTCGACCTCCAGATAGTTGTCGTTGAATGTTGTGTTCTGCTCGGGATCGAGCACCTCGAGGAGCGCCGCGGCTGGATCTCCCCGAAAATCCTGACCCAGCTTGTCGATCTCATCGAGAAGGATCACCGGGTTCACGACTTCGGCGCGTCTCATCGCCTGGATGATGCGGCCGGGCATCGAGCCGATGTAGGTCCGCCGGTGGCCACGAATCTCCGCTTCGTCGCGCACGCCACCCAAGGCCATGCGCACGAATTTGCGCCCGAGAGCGCGCGCGATTGAGCGTCCGAGCGAAGTCTTGCCGACGCCCGGCGGGCCGACCAGGCAGAGTATCTGTCCGTCGAGGCGTCCCACCAGCGACATCACGGCGATGAAGTCGAGAATGCGATCCTTGACCTCGTCGAGGCCATAGTGGTCCGCGTCGAGTATCGCCCGTGCGTGCGCCACATCGAGGACCTCGTCGGTGCGCTCGGTCCACGGGATCGCCACGATCCAGTCGACGAAGTTGCGCGCGACCGTGAATTCGGGAGACATCGGTGGCATGCGCCTGAGCTTTCTGAGCTCGCGCATCGTTCTCTCTTCAACGGCCGGTGGCAGCGCCTTCTTCTTGATCTGCGCCTCGAGCTCGGCGAAGTCGTCGCCGTCTTCCTCGCCCAGCTCGCGGTGAATTACCCGCAGCTGCTCCTGCAGATAGAACTCGCGCTGGTTCTGGAACATCGCGCCGCGCACGTCGTCGTCGATCTTCCGCTCGAGGCGCAGGAGCTCGATCTCGCCCGTCAGCAGCTCGCCGAGCATCTCGAGCAGGTGCTTCAGCGTGTCGGCCTCGAGCAGCGACTGGCGCAGCTCGAACCTGACGGCGACGTGAGCGGCTATTCCGAAGGTCCGGCGCTCCGGAGTTTCCGTGCTCTGGAGAATCGTGACGATCTCGGCGGGAATCCGGCGGTGCAGGTTGACGTACTCCTCAAAGGAGTTCATCACGCGCCGGCTCAGCGCTTCAGTCTCGGGGTCCGTGCTTCCCGCGCCGTCGAACGGGAACGGCGTTGCCGCGGCGCGCAGAGTCGAGCCGGAGGGGATGTAGCGCGTGACCCTGGCGCGGGCGATCCCTTCCACCAGCACGCGCGTCGTTCCCGTCGGGAGTCTCGAGACCTGAACGACTCGCCCGAGCACGCCGGTGCGGTGGAGGTCGGCCGCTGCCGGCTCCTGTTTCTCACCGTCGCGCTGGGCGACGAGCAGTAAGAGCTTGTCCTCAGCGAGGGCGGCCTCGATGGCGGCGAGGGAAGCCGGACGCCCAACGAGGAGCGGTATCACGACGTACGGAAAGATCACGACGTCGCGCAGCGGCAGGACCGGGATGCGGTCCGAGGCCGTGATGCTTTCGTTGTCCCGCTGGAAGGTTTGTGGCAAAGTGGGTGCTATTCCAGGCGAGAAAGGATGGTCAGCACGAAGCTGCCAGCCGCTCCGCCCAAAGCCCCCGGCAGGTAGTCTTCAGTTGCAGTCAGGAAGGTCTACGCTTCCTTCTTACGCCTGATCGGGGAGATCTCGAGCAGCGGCTGTGTCCCGTTGGTGATGCACGACTCGGTCACCTTCACCTCGACCACGTCCTCGCGGCCCGGCAGGTCGAACATGACCTCCATCAGGACCTCTTCGAGAATCGCGCGCAGGCCGCGCGCGCCGGTGCCGCGCTTGAGCGCCTTGGTGGCGATCGCGACGAGTGCGCCTTCGTCGAAGGTGATCTTCACATCTTCCAGTCCGAAGAGCTTCGCGTACTGCTTGGTGAGCGCGTTCTTCGGCTCCTTGAGGATGCGGACCAGCGCTTCTTCGTCCAGTCCCTCGAGGGCGACCGTCACCGGGAGGCGGCCGACAAGCTCCGGGATCAGACCATAGCGGAGGAGATCGTCCGGCTCCACTTCGCTGAACAGCTTGGTCTGCTCGAGCTTCTTGTCGCGCGCCTTGGCGCCGTTGAAGCCGATCTGCCGGCGGCCCGTGCGGGCCTCGATGATCTTCTCGAGGCCGTCGAAGGCTCCGCCGCAGATAAAGAGAATGTCCTTCGTGTTGAGCTGGATGTACTCCTGCTGCGGGTGCTTCCGTCCGCCCTGCGGTGGAACAGAGGCGACCGTGCCCTCGATGATCTTGAGCAGCGCCTGCTGCACGCCTTCGCCCGAGACATCGCGTGTGATGCTGGGGTTCTCCGATTTCCGCGCGATCTTGTCGATCTCGTCGATGTACACGATCCCGCGCTCGCACTCGGCGACGTTGAAATCGCCGGCCTGCAACAGGCGGACGAGGATGTTCTCAACGTCTTCGCCGACGTAACCGGCCTCGGTGAGCGTCGTGGCGTCGGCGATCGTGAAGGGAACGTCGAGAATTCTGGCGAGGGTCCGGGCGAGGAGGGTCTTGCCGACTCCGGTTGGCCCGATGAGGAGGATGTTCGACTTGTCGAGCTCGACGTCATCGTCCTTCAGGGACGTCGAATTGATGCGCTTGTAGTGGTTGTAAACTGAGACCGCCAGTGCCTTCTTCGCGTGCTCCTGCCCGATCACGTACTGGTCCAGGACGTCCTTGATCTCCTGCGGTGCCGGGACCTGGGTTATCGCCTCCGCTACCTCGCGCTCCTCGTCTTCCGCCAGGATCTCGTTACAGAGCGCGATGCACTCGTTGCAGATGTATACGGACGGGCCGGAAATGAACTTCCGGACCGAGTCTTTCGACTTTCCACAGAAGGAGCAACGAAGGTGTTTCTCTTGCGACATTTGATCGACGGGAACGGGTTGATGCCGGCGGGCAAATCCGGGCACCGAGGCCCGACCTAAAGATACCTAACAGCGGGCCTGAAAACGGTCAAGCAAAGCCTGACACGAAAGCTTGACTTGTGAAGATTTTCACAAGTAACAGGGGGATCCCGTCGAGGCTCTCCCGGGATCCTGGCCGGGGGCGGGGTCTATCCACCCGGGTGCGGGATCTATCCACACGCTCACGCTTTTTTGAGGGCTTCCTCCATCTCGCCGCGGTACGAGATGACGTTGTCGATCAGCCCGTATTCCTTGGCCTCTTCCGCCGACATGAACCGGTCGCGATCGGTATCCCGCTCGATGCGCTCGACGGGCTGCCCCGTGTGCTTGCCCATCAGCTGGTTCATCTGCGACCGCAGGTGGAGGATCTCCTTCGCCTGGATCTCAATGTCCGACGCCGTACCGCCACCGCCGCCCTGGGACGGCTGGTGAATCATAATGCGTGAGTGGGGCAGCGCGGATCTCTTGCCCGGCCGCCCCGCCGCCAGCAGGAACGCGCCCATGCTCGCCGCGAGGCCCATGCAGTTCGTGTTCACGGGTGATTTGAGGAACTGCATCGTGTCGTAGATTGCGAGTCCCGCCGACACACTGCCGCCCGGAGAGTTGATGTAGATGTGGATGTCCCGCTCGGGATTGTCCGATTCAAGGAACAGGAGCTGGGCGATCACGATATTGGCGACGTCGTCGTTGATCGACGTACCGAGGAAGATGATTCGGTCCATGAGGAGCCGGGAGAAAACGTCGTAGGTGCGCTCACCGCGGCTCGAGCGCTCGATGACGTAGGGCGTATAAATGGTGGGCATGTCTTCCTCTTCCTCTCGTTTAGGCATTTGGCAAAACGTCATTCCTCTCCAGCAGCCACTTGAAGACGTTGTCCTCAGTAATGCTGCGCTCCATCTCCTTCAACCGGCCGCTCTTCTCGAGCTGGGCGTAGATCTGTCCCGGATTCATCTGCCGCTTGGTCGCCTGGTCGGCGATGCGGTCATCCAGGTCTTTTTCAGAAGCGGCCAGTCCTTCCTTTTCCGCGATCGTCTCGATCACGAGGTCGCGCCGGATCTGTCGCTCCGCCATCG
>JBDSRC010000149.1:0-4658 GCA_039929505.1 Gemmatimonadaceae bacterium | reverse complement strand
CCGCGCTGTTCGGGTACGCGTCACCCGCGGAGTAGGGATAGGTCTTCACGCCATGGTAGGGCAGCGGAGCGACCGTCGTCCCGAACGCGGTATTCAAATCGGAGTCCTTGATCCAGCCGTCGGTGTAAAGCAAAAAGTCGCGTTTCCATCCCTTTGGCAGCGTTCGGGCCGAGCTCGCGTCGAACTGAATCGTCGCTTCATCGCCTGGCGCCATCACGACGTACATGTCGTCCGGCTTGCGGAGCAGCGGCAGCACGTCACCGAAGCGTGTGAATGCCCCCTCGATCGGCCTCCAGGGTGTTTGCTTCGTTACGTCGTCGTAGGCGAACCAGTAGGGACCGTATCGGCCGCCTTTGCGGTACATGCGGGAGAAGCCGCGATAGTGGAGCTCCGCCGACACTGGCGCGAGCCTTGTGATTCTCGTCGAGCTGTCCGCTACTGCCCGGGCAACGAACGCATGGTCCCAGTAGATCTGCATGTTGGTCCGAATCCTCACGCGATGGTCCGCGGTCGGAAACTTCCCGGCGAGATCCAGCACCATCGTCTTGTCCTTCCCGGATGGGAAGCCGATGTTGGCGACCACCGTCTGCCACTTCCCGTTCGCGCCTCGTACCTCGAGCGAAGGGAAGGCGAGCTTGATTGCGGTCTGTTGCCCGAGCGCGACGTTGATGCTGGCGTCAGTTGGGTAGATCCAGCCCCGCAGGAACAGAAAAGTGTCAGGTCCGCCCGCTGCTTCGCCCAGATCGAGGATCAGGTCGTGGGGCTCGACGACGCCCTGATACTGCGTCGGCGTGAAGTTCGACACGTATACGTCGTCGCGCTCGCGGAGCGCCGGCAGCATATCGTTGCCGCGCTCATCGACGGCGGAGCGGGGCAAGTCGCGCCGCGCGATCTGGAAGAGCCGGAGCTTCACATCACCCGGAGGGACAAAGGTCTCGTCGACGAAGACATCGATGGAATCCGGGTGATCGACGGCGAGCAGCTTGACCTCGTCGGCGTAAGCCGTCTCCCAGAGTTCTTCGGTCAGCTGGAGGATGTACCGCCCGTCGCGCGGCTGGAGCGCGTCCCCGGGAATGCGGATGTATTCCTGTGACGCTCCTGCGGGAGCAAAGGCGGTGGTGCTCCCCATCAGACCGAGCGGCATCCCGAGTGCGCTCCGCCACATCGCATCGGTCACGAACCGGAACTGTTTTCCGTCCCATGTATATGCAAACGCGCACGACCCCTTGAGCATTTCGCCCTCGACGACATCCTGGTCAGAGCCGGGGAAGTAGATGGTCTGCGGCACGCCGTTTGGCCATTCCACGCGCAGCACGTCCGCCTTCAGGTGTGGCCCGAGGCCAAAGTGCGTGGCGCGCCCGGCCGAGACGCGCGTCTGATAGATCTTTCCTGCGCGCAGCTCCAGTCGCGCGCCGACGCCGAAAGCGTTGTTCTTTCCACTGCCGGTGCGGAGCCCCTTGAGCTCCACGTTCACGGAAAGGTTTCGGTTCCCGAAATCATTCCGCAGGAGGCGCGGCGCGCCCGAGCCGTCGATCATGATGATGTCTTCATCACCATCCTCGTCGACATCAGAGGCCGAGAGTGCACTCGCCCCCGCTGCGCGCACGGCCTGGGGAAGCGCTGACGACCTGTCGGCGAATCTCCCTGTCCCGTCGTTTCTCATGAGCGAAACCGCCGGCGCACCGCGCCGATCAGGACGGCCTCCGACGACGAGATCGAGCCAGCCGTCGTTATCGTAGTCGACGAAGGTCGCGGCCAATCCCGCTGTACCCTGGAGCGCCGGTACTGCCCCGGACGAACGGCGATCGCGAGTGAACGTGCCGTTTCCCTTATTGAGCCAGAAACCCGATTCAGCCCCGCCAGCGCTCGCGACGAAGAGATCGAGGTAGCCATCGTTGTTGTAATCGCCGGCTGCCGTCGCTCTCGACCCGCTTCCGGCGAGTCCACTCGAGGCCGTCACATCGGTGAAGCGCCGGGCGCCGCCGTTATGAAAGATCGCGCCCGTACCAGTTTCATTCGCGACGAAAAGGTCAATGCGTCCGTCGGCATCGAAGTCACCGAACACGGCGTCGCTCTCTCCGGCACCACCGGCAAGACCGAAGCTCGACGTCGCTTCGCTGAAGGTCCCGTCGAGATTGTTCCGGTACACGGTGCGCGGACCGGTGCCGACGAGAAAGAGATCGAGATCGCCGTCGTGATCCAGGTCAACGAAGAGCGCTTTGCGGGCGCCTTTCGAATCCGCGACTCCAGCCTTCGTCGTTACGTCTTCAAACGTCCCGTTGCCGCGGTTGTGGAAAAGGTGTCCGCGCTGATCGCCGCCCAGGACGAAGAGATCGAGCCAGCCATCGTTGTCGTAGTCGGCGAAGGTGGCGTAGGCCGCGCCCTCGGGAAGCGGGATGCTCGATCTCTCGGTGGCGTCCTGCACGAATCCACCTCGCACGCGGTAGAGACGCGCGACCGATCTGCGCTGTGACGGTGACCACACCGAAACGAACAAGTCGTCGGAGCCATCGCCGTCGACATCACCGACGGCAAGCGCGATCGATGGATCCACCTTGGCAGGAGACGCCTCGACTCCAGCCTGAGCCGCCGCTTCCGCCCCTTGAAGACCGGCCTCACTCGTCGCATCGACGAATCTTACCAAACCGGCAGTGCCGCGATCCGCAGCGTCGCGCAGCGAAATGAAGTCCTTCGGGGCAAAGGTGAGAATGGCTCGCCCCGGAATCGGACCCTCGGGCCAGCTCACTTCCTCGAGCGAGGCCTGGTACGGGGAGGTCACCGCCATCACGGTGAAAAAGCGGTCGAGCGTCGTCCGCGCCTCAGCGAGCTTCCCACCGCGGAGGAGCTGAATCGTGCTATCGAGAGAGGTCTTGGCTTCGGCGGGAATCGCGGGCGGGATGCGCCGTACTTCTTCGAGGTGGCGGCCCACGCTGTCTGTCTGCCCTCGACGCGCGAGCGCTTCGATCAGCTTGAGCCGCGTAGCGAGATTAGCCGGCGCAACGGCCAGCACGTCCCTCAATCGATCCTCGTATCTGCGAGCCGACGCGTCATCCTGTTGCCGCGCGTCCAGATCGGCAAGCGCGAAGAGAACCCGCGCGTTTGCCGTACTGTCAGAGCGCAGCTGCTCGAGAGTGGCGCGCGCATCGGATGGACGTTCGGTCAGCGAGTACACGCGCGCGAGCGCGAGACCTGCCTCCACGCCGGCGGGATCCAGCTCTCGCGCCCGCTCGAGCGCCTTCTCCGCATCCGTGTAGCGTCCCGCCTGCAGGTAAGTCAGTCCCAGGCTCGCATGACCCAGCGGATCGTCGGGGGCCAGCTCGGTGAGCTTCTTGAACTCGGCTTCAGCCTCGGCCAGCTGGTTTCGCTGCAGGTAGCTGAGTCCGAGCGTTCTCGTGGTGTAGAGCTCCTCGACGCTCGCCTGCCTTTCGGGTTGGCATCCCGAAACGAGGATGACCGCGATTCCGATCAGGGCGGCGCGCGCGATCTCTGGCTTGTTGCAGCATGCGGATTTAGTTTTCGCGATCATCAGGTTTAAAGTGTTTCGCTAAAGTTACGCGACACGCGTCATCCATGTCTCCCTCTACTGAAACCACAGACAGTGAACCGCGACGGCCACTTGAACGGTGGCCGTTTTCGTTTGCGGACTCACGCCTGAACCCGTGGCGCGGCCTCGGCGGATTGCCGCGCGAGGTATGGCTGCTCTTCGCGACAAATCTGATCAACAGGGCGGGGACGATGATTCTCCCGTTCCTCGTGCTGTATCTCACCCGGGAGCTGCACTTCACGCCTGGTCGCGCCGGGATGATGCTCGCCGCTTACGGGGCGACGGCGATCCTGGCGGGGCCGATCTCAGGCCGGCTCACTGACCGCATCGGCGCCTTGCCGATCATGCGCGCATCCCTGATCAGCACCGGGCTCATGCTGCTTCTTTTCCCGCTGGCGAGGAGCTTCGGATCGGTGCTGGCCTTGACCATCGTGTGGTCGGGGTGCGCTGAGCTGTTTCGCCCGGCAAGCCTCGCCGCCGTCACGCACGTCGTGCCCGCTCACCAGAGAAAGGCGGCGTTCGCTCTCAATCGTCTGGCGATCAACCTTGGCATGAGCATCGGTCCCGCGCTGGGGGGATTCCTCGCCGCGGCATCGTTTCGCGCCATGTTCATCGTCGATGCGGTCACGACGCTGGTTGCGGGAGCGGTGCTCGCCCTTACCCCCTGGCGCGCCCTCACGGGAGTGGGGACGGCGGACTGGGAGAGCGAGGCGCGCGATTCCGTTCGCACAAGCATCTTTCGCGACCACACTTTCCTCATCTTCCTGGCAGGGGTTCTTCTGGTCGGGATCGTGTTCTTTCAGCACGAGGCGGCGATGCCGCTTTATCTGGTTCGCTATCTCGGCCTGTCGCCGGCGTTCTATGGGATGCTGTTTACGGTGAATACGCTGCTCATCGTGGCGCTCGAGGTGCCACTCAACACCGCAACGTCACACTGGCCGAATACACGCGCGCTCATCATCGGAAGCATCCTGTTTGCCGTCGGGTTCGGAGCACTCGCCGTGATTGCATCTCCCGCCGGCGTGATCGCGACAGTCGTTGTGTGGACCTTTGGCGAGATGATGCTCTTTCCGGCGATGGCCGCGCACCTCGGGGATATCGCTCCGGAAAACCA
>JBDSRC010000148.1:0-17169 GCA_039929505.1 Gemmatimonadaceae bacterium | reverse complement strand
GTCTTCGCGGAACCGATGTCCAGACCAGCGATGATTCGTTCGGGGTTCATTGCAGCCTTGCGATCACCTGATCGCGGTAACGTAGGTCGAGCTCTTCCACGCGCGCCTTTCGCCGCGCCAGATCGCTTTCGACCGGAAAGATATCGGCAAGCCTTGCCACTGACAGTCCCGTGAGCGCCCTTACGCGCAAGCTTGGGCGGCTGTCCGGTGGCGCTTCGCCCGCTACCGCGCTCCCCTCCGCGGGACTCGGCGACAGCGTGATCTGAATTTCCTGCCGGCCGGTGCGCCGTACTTCTTCGACGCGCGCGAACAGCCGCGGCTCCAGACTTCGGATTGCTCCAACGAGCTTAAGAAGAATTGGATCGTTAGTCGCAACAATGGGGAGGTCGAGTGGCTGCCGCGTCGGATCGATCGGCAGTTCCTTTCCGAGCGAGTCGTAAGGTAAAAATCCCGTCGGTGTCGCGACGAGCGCGACGGGAAGATTCTCCTGCACCGTCACGACCAGTGTTCCCGGCATTTTGCGATCGATTTCGACGGATGAAATCTGCGGATGCCCGCTGATGCGGCGCCGCAACGGCTCGATGTCGTCCCAGAGTGATGTCAGCGTGTCCACCGTCAGCCTGGCGACGATGTCCGCCGGAGGCAGATACTGCGTCCCTTTTACTTCGACCGCGCGCACTCGAAAGAACGCCATCCTGCGGGCACCGGCCCTCGTGCCCCAGGCCGCCGCCATCAACAAGGCGAGCAGGAGCAGCACACCGAGGAACTTCCACCCGGGCCGGGCGAGTCTTCCCTCCTTCACGTCTTCCGCGAGAGCAACAGTTGCTTCAGCTCGAGTCCGGTCTTGGTGATGTCTCCAGCCCCGATGGTGATGACGACATCTCCCGCCGCTACGAACTCCGCCAGGGCTTCGGCGAGGAAGGAGCGCGGGCCCTGCCAGTTGACCGAGCGGCCGCTCTCGCTGAGCGGACCGGCAATGAGACCTGATGACACGCCGGGGATGGGTTGCTCTCGAGCGGGATAGATCTCGGCGAGAAGGATGCAATCCGCGTCACACAACGCGTCGGCGAACTCTCTGGCAAAATCGCGCGTGCGGGAAAACAGGTGCGGCTGAAACGCGGCGACGACCCGGCGCCCGGGGTACGCGGCGCGCGCTGCCTCGAGCGTAGCAGAGATCTCGGTGGGATGGTGGGCGTAGTCGTCGATGATGGTGACGCCGACAACGTCGCAAAGGTGCTGGAACCGGCGTTCGACTCCGCCGAAGCTCGCGAGTCCCTCTCGCATCGCGTCGACCGTCACGCCGAGCGCGAGCCCGGCGCCGATCGCGGCGAGGGAGTTCTGAACGTTGTGGATGCCCGGAACCCGGAGACTCACCCCGCCCAGTGCACGCCCATCGTAGAAGGCCGAGAACGATGTCGACTGCCCCGATGTGATGACATCACGGGCAACCAATCTCGCGTCGGAGGATTTGAGTCCGTAGCGAATCACCTCCGAGCTCGCCGGCACCGGCAGGGTCCGGGCGCCCGCATCATCGTCACAGAGAACGATGGCCGGCGCGCCCCGAACGAAACCAGAGAAGGCCTCGCGGATGTCGTCCAGGTCACGGTAGATGTCGAGGTGATCGGCTTCCATGTTCGTCACCACCGCCACCGTCGGGGAAAGGGCGAGGAATGAGCGGTCATATTCATCCGCCTCGACGACGAACAGCTCGTCGGATTCGTAGTGAAGATTCCCGCCCCAGGCGGCCACCCGCCCGCCTGCTACCCCGGTTGGCCTTAGCCCCGCTGCCGCCAGCGCGGTCGTCGTCATTACCGTCGTCGTGGTTTTCCCGTGGGTCCCCGCGATCCCGACGAGCTTTCCACCGGACACCGCCTGACCAAGCGCCTCGGCCCGGCGGGTTATCGGGATGCCCAGGGCCGAGGCCCTCAAGAGCTCGGGGTGCTGCCGCGACATGGCCGAAGTGACGACTACCTCCCGGACCCCCGAGAGGTGATCTGGATCGTGGCCTTCGGCCACGAGAATCCCGAGCGCCTCGAGATCCGCGGTGGCGCCAGGATTGGCATCGCAACCGGTCACCTTCAACCCTCTCCGAGCGAGTAGCTCGGCGAGGGCTCTCATCCCCGATCCGGCGATTCCAACGAAATGGATCGCCCGCTCGTCGGTACTATCGATCAGCGACATCAGCCGTGAGGAAAATACGGGCGTGAGGGAAACTCACACCCGCGACGAAATGTGATGGGCTCGAGAACGGGCCTATAGAATCTACTTGAGGTCAATGAGGCTACGTATGTGACGGGCAATATCCTCAGCCGCGGTAGGTCTAGCTCTTTCCAGGGCCTTTTGCTTCATCGATTCCAGTACTGCCGGGCCTTGAAGCAGGTCGCCGATTGTGGTCGACAGCGTCGCTGGGGAGAGGTCCGACTGGCGGATCACGCGCGCCGCACCGGCGCTTTCAAGAGCCTTGGCATTTGCCGTCTGGTGGTCCGCCGCAGCCGTTGGCAACGGCACCACGACCGCGGGAATTCCCCACGCGCAAAGCTCCGCGGTTGCCATCGCTCCCGCCCGGGAAATGGCCAGATCCGCCGCGCGGTAAGCCTCCGAGATCGGCGCGATATAAGCCCGGATCTTGACCTGGTCGGTTTCGAGCGAGGCGAACTTTTCGTAGTTCGCCCTTCCCGTCGCCCAGATCAACGAGAGGTCCTCCGGAAGCCCCGATCTCACCCACCCTGCGACCGCGTCGTTGACGGCCTGCGACCCCTGGCTTCCGCCGTACACGAGCAGGACTTTCCCGCCGGTTTTGAACCCCCACTTCTGCCGGGCCGGTCCCTTGTCGAAAGCGTCGGCGGGCGGTGGCTCGATCGGGTTTCCCGAATCGAACACCTTGGTCCGCTTCGACGCCCAAAGGCGCTCCCGGGCTTCGGGAAAGCCGAGGTGCACCTGAGCCGCGTAGCGGCTGAAGAACCGGACAGTGAGGCCGGGATAAGTGTTCTGCTCCTGGAGCACGATCGGAATCGCGTGATAGGCGGCGTACCCCAGCGCCAGGCCGGCGGCGTACCCCCCCGTGCCTACGACGCACGCTGGAGCCTCGCTCTCGACCTCGGCGTGGATCGAGTTCCACGCGGTCGCCATGCCTCTCAGCGTTTTCCAGTTCTCCCATGGGCGCGAGCGATACAGTGGATGCAAATCCAGCAGCTCAAACGGAAATCCGACCTGGGGGAGCACTTCGCGCTCGATGCCCCGCTCTGCCCCGACAAAGAACGGCTCGATCCGCGAGTCCGCCTTCACCATCGCACGGGCGATGGCCAGGCCAGGATAGAGGTGGCCACCAGTTCCGCCGCCTGCGAAAATGACCCTCATCGCGCCGGGAGCGCGCGCAGCGGGAGCGATGCCGCCGGGTCGGCGACGAACACTCTCTCACGGGTACTGCCAATGTTGACGAGAATTCCGGTCATGAGCAGAGAAAGGACGAGGTTGGATCGACCGTAGGAAATGAACGGAAGAGTGAGGCCGGTGGTGGGCAAGAGCCCGGTCGCGACACCGATATGAAGATACGCGGTCAGGACGACCGTGAACGTCAATCCCACCGCCGTGAGGCGCAGAAAGGGAGTCCGTGCCTGACGAGCGATCCGGAAGCCAAGGCCCGCGTAGAGGGCAAAGGCGAGCACTAACAGCACCAGCCCGACGAAACCCCACTCCTCGCCAATGTGTCCGGCAATGAAGTCGTCATAGCCGAACGGCAGAAATCCGTACTGTTGCCGGCCCTGGCCGAATCCGACGCCGAAGACGTTCCCTGATCCAACGGCGATAAGCGACTGGCGAAGCTGGTAGCTCACTTCCTGTGGCGCCGCCCCGGGGTCGAGGAACGCCGACATTCGGAGGAGCAGATAGTTGAGCCGCTCGATCTTCACGTAGAGGAGCGGTATCAACATCGCGCCAAGCGCCACAAAATGGCCAATGCGGACGCCGCCGGCGAAGAGGACGATCCCCATTATCAGCGTGAACATCATCGCCGCCGATACGTCGGGCTCGAGCATCACCAGCACGTCGAGCGCGCCGACCACGACAAGGAAAGGCAGCAGCCCCTTGGTCAGTCGCCGCATCACCGCTCCCTTCTTGACCACGAGCATCGAGGTCCAGAGAATCACTGCCAGCTTTGCGAGCTCCGAGGGCTGCACTGAAGTGCCGATCAGATACCGCCGCGAGCCGTGGACTCTCGGTGCAAATCGCTCGGTAAAGGGCAGGATCACGATTACGAGGAGTACGAGCGACGCGATCATGATGGGCCACGCCCACTTCTCCCAGCGTTCCGCATCGAGCTTCGCGGCAACCGCGAAAATCACGACACCGATTCCAACGCCGATCAGCTGGCGCTTCAGCAGGTGCGCGTGGCTAAGGCCGGCCTGCATCTCCACGATAGCGCTGGCGCTGTAGACGGTAGCGATTCCAAAAGCGACCAGCATTCCGGTGAGGATTACGAGCGCGCGCGCCTCGATCCCCATATGCCATTTTTGTCGCACCACTTCGACTTCCACTAGCGGCCTCCAGCTGCGAGAGCGCGGAAGCGCTCTCCTCTTTCTTCGTAATTCCGGAACATGTCGTAGCTGGAGCAGGCAGGAGAGAGCAGAATAGCGTCCCCTGACCGCGCGGCCGCTCTGGCCGCCCTGACCGCTTCGTCGAAACCACCCTTGCTCACTTCGAGCGCAACGTCACGAGCGAGATCACGCTCGACCATGCGTGCCGCTTCCCCGTATGCGATGACTTTTTTCACGGTCCGCCGAATTCCATCAAGGAGAGGCGTGTATGCCTCACCCTTGTGTCGTCCCCCGAGCAAGAGGACGGTTGGGCGCTCCATTCCGTCAAGCGCCACCGTGGTGGAGCTGACGTTCGTCGCCTTGGAGTCGTTGATCCACTGCACGCCCCCGAATTCCCCGACCAGCTCCAACCGGTGTGGAAGGGCGCGAAAGGTCTTGAGCGCCGCTCCGATCCTGAGCCGCGATTCCCTGGTGGCGTGTGACGGATCGGCGACGGCCACAGCCAGCGACGCGGCGAGCGCGTTCGCCACGTTGTGCTGCCCAAGCAGCGGGAGATTCTTTCTCGCGACAAGCGGATCCCCAAGGAGTACGAGCTCGTCCTTTGCCGTGTCGTAGAACGCGTCCGCCTCGCGCCGCACCGAGAATATGTGGTGTTCGCCGGCGACGCGTGCAGTCATATTCGACACCAGACGATCGTCACCGTTCAGAACCCAGCGGGATCCGGCATGAGCCGAAGTAAAGAGCTTCGCCTTGTCGGAGTAATATTCCTCGACGCTCGAATAACGGTCGAGGTGGTCCGGACTAAGGTTGGTCAGTACGCCGACGAGCGGCTCGAGACTGGGCGTGTCGTGCAGCTGAAACGAAGACATCTCGAGGGCGATCCAGGCGGGGTGGCGCTCCGCCAGCGCGACTTCCGAGAGCGCGGTGCCGATGTTGCCCGCCTCTATCGCATCGCCGTTCATCTCCTTGAGAATGTGCGCGATGAGCGCGGTCGTCGTAGTCTTTCCGTTGGTGCCGGTAACGGCGATGATGCTCGAGGACTGGAGGAAGTGGAGGGCAACTTCGACCTCGCTTGCGACGCGGATCCCGTTGGCCCGCGCGGTCTCAAGCGGCGGCGCGTTGGGCGGCACGCCGGGGCTCACGACGACGAGTGCCGATCGCCCCACGCGCTGCAGGTCGTGTCCGCCCGCCTCTGCCGTAATGCCGAGCGCGCCCAGCTCGCTGGCGCAGCTGGCGGATGCCTCGGAATGAGAGGCGTCCGACGCATAGACCTGGTACCCTTTTTTTCTCAGGAGCTTCGCCACACCGCAGCCGCTCCTGGCGAGACCGATCACGGCTATCTCGCCCGACCCCGCGGCCGGCAGGGCCACCAGGGAATTCATCGCAACTTGAGTGTGCTCAGCGCAATGAAGGCAGCGAGGACTCCGAGGATCCAGAAGCGAACGACGACCTGAGCTTCATCCCAACCCTTCACCTCGAAGTGGTGGTGCAGCGGAGCGCGCTGGAAAACCCGATGCTCGCGCGCATACTCGAGTCCGTATCGTCGCTTCCGGTACTTGAAGACAAAGCGTTGCAGAATTACGGAGATCATCTCGGCGACGAAAACCGCGCCGACCAGGAGCAGCAGGAACTCCGATTTGAGCAGCACGGACACCGCGGCGAGAGCTCCGCCGAGGGCCAGGCTCCCCGTGTCCCCCATGAACACTTCGGCCGGATGCGTGTTGTACCAGAGAAATCCTATACACGCCCCCATGAGCGCGAGGCAGAACACCGTCAGCTCGCCGGCCCCGCGCAGATAGTACACGTGCAGGTATTCGCTCGCGTCGACGCGACCGACGACGTAGGAATAGAATGCAAACGTGATCGCGGCGATCGCGGTCAGGCCGGCGGCGAGGCCATCGATGCCATCGGTCACGTTGACCGCGTTGCTCGCCCCCGTCATCACGAACGTCACGAACAGCACGTAAAGCCATCCCATTCCCGCCGTGAGTGGCACGATCAGGATGTACTTGTAGAACGGAAGCGTCGTCGACGCACCCGGCAGCGCTGATACGGGATACTTCCAGAGGTAGTAGCCCAGCGCGAAACCGAGGGTAACCTGCCCCGCCAGCTTGTAGCCTTCGACGAGCCCGGTGTTCTTCCTTCCTGCCAGCTTCTGTTTCAGCTTGAGGAAATCGTCGAGGAATCCGATCGCGCCCATCCAGAGCATCGAGACCATCGCCAGCAATACGTACTTGTTGTCGAGGCGGGCCCACAGGATCGTGCTGATCAGAGTAGCGCCGATGATGATCAGGCCGCCCATCGTCGGAGTGCGTCCCTTCTGCTGGTGCGCGTCAGGAGTTCCTTCCCGAATCACCTGGTGCAGCCGCATGCGTTTGAGGCGGGTGATGATCACGGGTCCGACCAGAAACGTTATCAGGAGCGCTGTCACCGCTGCGCCAGCGGAGCGAAACGTTATGTACTGAAAAAGCCGAAGCCAGCCGAAGTGCGGCAAATCCGTGAACGGAACGAGCAGGTAATTCAGCACTAGGTAGTCGCCCAGGTTGTTAGATGAGGAACGAGCCGCTCGAGCTGTACACCGCGTGATGCCTTGAGGAGAATAATAGCGTTTCTCTGGAGCCTGTCCCGAAGTTGCGGCCAGAGATCCTCGACATCGGACGCCGTGATCACCCGTTCCGTTTCATCGCGCCGTTCCTTGAGCGGCGGCGCAAAGTCGCCGATGCCGGCCACGATGTCGGCGCCCGACTGCAAAGCGAGTGCGGCAATGTCGGAGTGACACTGAGGGGATGCCGCTCCGAGCTCGCGCATTGTGCCGAGCACGATCACGCGCTGGCGGTCCGGTCCCGCGCCGTCCAGCATCCCGATCGCGGCTCGCGCTGATCCCGGGTTGGAGTTGTAGGCATCGTTGATCAGAGTCATCTCTCCCACCTGCTCCCACGCCACGCGCATCTTCGGCTGGGGCATAGCCGCGATTCCGCGCGCGATAGTGTCCATGGGAACGCCGCATTCGCGCGCCACCGCGATTGCCAGCATCGCGTTTCTCAGGTTGTGGAGCCCTCGTAACGGAGGGCGCACCACCATCCCGTCAATTTCGATTTCTCCCAGCCCATCGCTTCCGATCTCCCAGCGGTCGGGCTTCAAGTCCGCGTGCTCATCGAGTCCCGCCACTACGACTCTTTTCGCTTTGCCGCGCGCCGCGGCGGCGATCTCGGGCTGCGCCGAGGGCGCAATGCCAACCTCGACCCCATCGTAAACCGCCGTCTCTTCGCGCAGCACTCCAGCAAGATCACCGAGTCCCTCCAGATGCTCTTCCGCGATCGATGTCACGAGCGCGATGTCGGGCTCGGCGATCTCACGCAGGATCGCCACCTCTCCGGGGAGACTGGTACCGAGCTCGGCCACCGCCAGGTCCGAATCGTTGGGCAGCGACAACAGCGTGAGCGGAACGCCGATCCGATTGTTGAGATTCCCCGTCGTCGCGTGAACGGTGTAGGCGTCGCCAAGCGCGGCCCGGAGCAAATCCTTTGTGCTCGTCTTCCCGTTGCTGCCGGCGACGCCGATGAGGGTTTTCCCCCAGGCCCGGCGCCAATAGCGGGCGAGGTCGCCCAAAGCGACGAGGGTATCGCGCACCTCATAGATCGGCACGCCCACCGTGTTGAGCGCCGGTGCCCGCGACACGACGAGGGCAGACGCGCCGTCTCTCACTGCGTCCGTCAGATAGTCATGTCCGTCGAACCGCTCACCGTGCAACGCCACGAAGACATCGCCCTTCCCGATCCTGCGAGTGTCGGTTGTGATCGATCTGACCTCGCTCGACCCGCGCGGCGGCGAGCCGACGGTGCCCGCGCCCGCGTCCAGCGCCGAACGAATCCGGTCGAGAGTCCAGAAACCAGCGCTCACGCGCGCTCACCCACTATCTCTTTCACTATCTCTTTCTCGTCGAATGGGTAGGAAACAGTTCCACGAATCTGGTAAGTCTCATGTCCCTTGCCTGCCAGGAGAACGATATCGCCGTCGGCCGCGATCTGGATCGCTCGCGCGATCGCGGCGTGACGGTCGGTCACCCGCTCGTGACCTGCCGACCTCATCCCCTCCTCGATCTCGTCGATGATGCTATCCGGATCCTCCGTACGCGGATTGTCGCTCGTCACGATCACAACATCCGCGCCACGCTCGGCGATCTCCCCCATCAAAGGTCTTTTCCCCTTGTCGCGATCGCCTCCGCAGCCGAACATCACGATCAGCTTCCCCTTGGTGAATGCTCGCGCCGTGCCAAGCGCGCGCTCGAGCGCATCCGGAGTATGAGCGTAATCGCGTAATACCGTCGGCTGCTGAGAGATCACCTCGAGTCGGCCCGGGACCTGAGGCACGGTGGCGAGGCGGGCAGCGATGTCCGGAACCGAAAGCCCGAGCGCGAACGCAGCCGCTGCCGCGGCAAGCCCGTTCTGCACGTTCACATCGCCGATGAGGGGTAGCCTGACCTCGCCCTCGCCGCCCGGTGCAGTCAGCCGCCATTGGCTCCCGGTCGGGGTGAACCGAACGTCGCGCGCGCGCACCTGGGCATCGGCTTTGATGCCAAACGTCAGAAGCGATCCCGCCGGCCGGAGCGCACCCCATTCAGTTGCATCGGCGTTAACGATCGCCGTGCCGGCAGGGCGCAGATAATCCAGCAGCCTCGCCTTTGCGGCAAGATACGCCTCCATGGTTCCGTGATAGTCCAGATGGTCGCGCGTGAGGTTCGTGAAAAGCGCGGCATCGAACTCGATGCCATCGATGCGGCGCTGGTCGAGGCTGTGAGAAGAGACCTCCATCGCGACCGTGCGAACACCGTCGTCAGCGAGCGCGCGGAGGATTCTTTGCAGCTCCACCGGTCCGGGTGTGGTGAGTCCACTCCCTCCGGGAAGAACAGCTCCCTGGCTCCCGACGAGCACTCCAAGCGTCCCGATCGATGCGGACGAAGCCGAGCCATCGTCGAGAAGGTGGCGCAGAATCGAGGTCGTGGTTGTTTTGCCGTTGGTGCCGGTGACGCCGATCAGCCGAAGATGCCGCGCTGGATTGTCGAAAGCCGTGGCAGCGGCCAGCGCCGCCGCTTCTCTTCCCTTGCTGACGACGATCGCGGGAAGCGTGGTTCGGCTGGCATCCTCGACGATCGCGCACACCGCGCCACGTCCGGCGGCGGCTTCAAGGAAATCGTGTCCGTCGCTCTGCCACCCACGGACGGCGATGAAAAGACCGCCGTGCTCGACCGTTCGACTGTCGTCAGAGATTCCGGTCGCCTGAGCAGGAAGCTCGCCTCGAGTGCCCGCGAGCAGCCCGCGCTCGGCGAGCGCCGAACGGATACGCGCTACATCAATCTTCATCAGCGCGGGCTACCTAGCTCCACGATGGATCCGGCCGGTGCAACAGTTCCCGCCGCTGGCCACGTCGTCATCGACGCGGCGTTGATGAGGCGCACGCGAAAACCTCGAGAGTGGAGCGTAGCCACTGCCGCCCTGAGTGAAAGCTCTCCAACACCCGGAACGATGCGAGGCGCGAGCGCCGCGGCTTTCGGTCGCGGCTTGAGTGGGAGCTGGATCAGATGCGCCGCCACCGGCGCGGGGGCGAGAGCCGTTGACTCCGCCGCGGCAACCGATGTGTCGCGCTCGGTTCCGTTGCGCACGAGTGTGGCAGGCGCAGGCGCAGCAGTAGCGAGACTTTCGCGGTTCAAGGCAGCGTCCCGGGCCGCCAACGCCGCCCGCAATACTATTCTGGTGACGGGCGCAGCGATGTCACCCCCGGCGTAGTGTGAGCCGCTCGGACTGTCAAGCTTCACGAGCACCACGTATTGAGGATCCTCCGCCGGAAACAGACCGACGAAAGACGCCGTGTAATTGCCCGCGGTGTAACCCGCATTAAGTGATGTGCGGCGCGCGGTGCCGCTTTTCCCGGCGACCGCGAAAGTCTCGAGGTCAGCCTTGGTGGCCGTTCCTTCCTGCACGACGGCGAGAAGCATGTCGCGAACCGTGCGCGCGACATCGCGCGACATCACCCGCCGTACCGGCCGTGGTTCGGCGCGGTAGAGCACCTCTCCGTCGGCGGAACGGATCTCCTTCACGAGGTGCGGCTCCGGGAGCTCCCCACCGTTGGCGATCGCCGAGTACGCGGCGACGAGCTGAAGCGGCGTCACCGAGATCTCGTAGCCGAGGAGGATCGACGCCGGGGTCTGGCGCGACCAGGACGCCGGCTCACGCAGAATTCCCGTCGCTTCGGCCGGAAGCGGAACTCCCGAGGTCATGCCGAACCCCAGGTCTCGAAACGTGTCGTATTTCTCCCGCGGCGAGAGCCGCTGGCCGAACTGGACGATACCAACGTTGCTCGAGAACCGAATTACATCGGCGAGCGAGAGCTGAGGCGCCTTGTGCATGTCGGTGATCGTGCGTCCATCGAGCTCGAGCTTTCCGTTGAACGTCGGAATCACTTCATCGGCGCGAGCGCGACCACGCGAGAGAAGCGCGGCGGCGATGAAAGGCTTTAGTGTCGAGCCCGGCTCGAAGGGCTCGGTGACCGCGGTGTTCGACGAGATGTTTTTGCCAGCTCTGTTCGCGGCCATCGCGAGTATCTCGCCGGTAAAGGGATTCATCACCACGATGTCGCCACCGGTCGCGCCGAGGCTGTCTACCGCCACCGAGAGCTGTCGCTCGGAGATGTCCTGCAGGCCGCTGTTGATGGTGAGCGTCACTGTCGCTCCGGGCCGCGGGGGATCGGACCAGGCATCGGGCGTCTCGAGCGGGCGGCCATCGGTGTTCCTTGCGAGAGTGACGCGGGCGGAATCCCCACGTAGCACCGAATCGAGCCCGAGCTCGATCCCGTCCAGTGGTTTGCCGCGCGCGTCGAGGCCGCCGACGATCCTCCGCACGCCACTCGACGGTGCGTAAACGCGCTGCAGTACCGGAGTGAGGTGAACGCCGTTCAGCTTGCCGACCGAGGAGATGCGCGCGGGACTGTAGAGGCCGGGCAGCTCGACCCACCGCCGCTCGCGCGCGAGTGCGGATCGAATTGGCGAGACATCGATTCGCGCACGCCTGAGCGCGGAGATGACAAATGCAGTGTCGCGCATTTCAGGCAACGCGACTGCAACCCGGACGAGCTCACGGCTTTCCACGAGCGGTTTTCCGCTCGCATCGAGTATGTCGCCGCGAGGAGCCGGGAACGACGACGCGAAGAACTGCTGGCGTTTGGCGCGCTCGCTCCACTGTTTCCCGTCGATGATCTGGACCTTGGCGGCGCGCGCGACGAGCGCCAGCGCGAACAGCACCAGCACGCCGTGAACGATCGAAACGCGGTTAGGGGCTGGCATCCTGAGACTGGCGGGGAAGAATGACCACCTGGGTGTCTGCCGGAATCTTCATCCCGAGACGGTTCTCGACGGTTTCGCCAAGACGCTGCCTGCTGGATGCTTCACGTATCTCGCTTTCGAGGCGAGCCCTTTCGCCCTGGAGCTGGCCTTTCCGGGCGTCGAGCGCGGTAAGTGACTCGGAGTGCCTTATGCCTATCGTCCGTCGCCAGACGACGGCGAGCGCGACGAGCACGAATGCGGCGAGAAGAATCGCGACAACGTTCCGGCCGCGCATCTTCAAGCGGCGCTCCGCCAGGCGCGGAGGCGCGCGCTACGCGAGCGCGAATTCACCTGAGTCTCTTCGGGACCGGCCGTGACTGCCCGTCTCGTAACGAGCGAGCCCAGCGCCTTCCCGCGACAGGTGCAATGGGGCTGCTTCGGCGGGCATATGCACGCGCTGCTCCACTCGCGCATGGTGTGCTTGACCAGCCGGTCCTCGCCCGAGTGATACGAGATGACCGCGAGAAGCCCGCCGGGGACGAGACGGTCCCTGAGCTGAGGAAGCGCCTGCTCGAGCGAGCGCAGCTCGTCGTTGACCGCGATGCGGACCGCCTGAAACAATCGCGCAAAGTCGCTCGGCCCCATGCGCGCGCCGAACGCTCCGCGAATGGCGCCGACGAGATCGTCGCTCGTCGCGAGCACGCGGTTTTCTCTCCGGCGAACGATCTCGCGGGCGAGGCGAGCGCCTCGGGGCTCGTCTCCGAACACGCAAAAGACGTCGGTCAATTCATCTTCCTCGGACGTATTCAGCAGCTGTGCGGCAGTCACAGGAGAGCGACGGTCCATCCTCATGTCGAGTAACGCGCCCGGTCGAAAGGAAAACCCTCGCTCGGCGCTGTCGATCTGGTTCGAGGACACCCCGAGATCCGCGAGAATCGCGTTGAACCGCCGGTCGTCGAGCCCGGCAATCCCGTCGAGCTCGCCGAAGTTGCCTCTCAACGCATGAAAGCGGCCGGAAGCCTCGTGGGCCGCCAGCCGCTTTCGCGCTTCGTCGATCGCAGCCTCGTCGCGGTCTATCGCCGTCACGAAGGCGCCCAGGGAGAGGAGAGCGGCGCTATGCCCTCCCCCGCCGAGCGTACAATCCAGGACTTGGTCCGCACCGGCAAAGAGCGCGAGCACCTCTTGAACCAGAACCGGAGCGTGATAGGACGTGTCCCATCGGCCCGATCCCGGGCCGGTCACTTACAAAAGCGCCCTATCATGTTGTCGACCGCGGGCGTGAACTGCGGGATCGCCGTCAGAAGCTGTGCGGCTTCGTTCGGGAACTTCTGTCCACCGGCCGGCAGATTCGCCTGCGCCAGCGTGAACGAATCACGTGCCGTGCGGGCGAGGGCACAGTTTTTTCTCTCATTCGCCTCGATCGTCGCGCTCTGACCCACCGAGAAGGCGCTGGCACCGATCAGGAACTTTGCATCGGCGGACGCCTCCAGCGAATCCGACATCGCCAGGAATCTGATCGCATGCTGATAGTCAGCGCGGTTCTTCGAGGCCTGCGCGGCCTTGAACAGAGTGTTGCCCTGCTGCAGCGCGAGTTGCGCGAGGATCGTCTTGTTCACGCCGTTCCGTGCCGCCTCCTGGAGAGTCATCGCGACCGCATCAGGCTGATTGAGTCCGATCTGTGCCTGCGCGAGAATGAGATAGGCGTTCTCCAGTTTCGGGCTGGCAGCCAGTGCGCGCTTGGCCGCGTCGGCTGCTCCCTGAAAATTGCCCGTCTTCAGCTGCGTCGAAGCGTTGAAAAGCACGAGGTTCGGATCGTTGGGAAATTTCGCGGCTCCGCGAGCAATTGCCTGGCTCGCGAGCTGCGTCTGATTGAGCGCGGAATGCGCAGCGGCGAGGCGGGTGTAGAAATCCGCGGTGGCGGCGGCGGTGTCCACCCGCACGAGCTCGTTACCGACACTTACCGCCCGCTCGAAATCCTTGGCGTTCAGGTAGACGAGCCACGCAAGACTGAGGAGCTGGGGGTCGCCGGGATTGTTGACGAGCAGATCACGGATGAGCGGTACTGCCAGCTGCGGCTGCCCTGCCTCACCCAAGGTGTTGATGACATCCTGAATCTGGCGGATGTTGGTAGGATCCGCGGCCGCGAGCGCGGGAAGCACTTCAAGCAGCTTCGGATCCTTTCTCCCTCTGTAAATCTCGGCCAGAAGGCGGAGAGCCGTAATGTTGCGTGGATCGTTTGCCCGGATACGGTTGGCGACGACAACCGCCGAATCTTCCATCTTGGCTCTCGCATAAGCCTGGGCGAGGCAGACACCGACGATGTTGGCGTTCGGGTTCTTCTGCAGCTCGGCGCGCGCGGCGGCGATCGCTTCGGGATACTTGCCCTGCGAGGAGTTGTTGTGGCACTGCTCCTCGGCGGGTACCTGTGCACGCGCCGCCTTGATTGCTTTCGCAATCTGACTCGCGGCGTCGTCGAGACGCGCGGCCTGGGCGGTCGGCAGAACCTGCCCGCGGGTCATGTCACGCGAGAGAACGAGCCGGCCGTCGATCTTGTATCCGGTCGGCGTCTTTGTGACGCTGCCATCGAGGTACTGCGCGGCGCGCACCAGACTGGCCAGGGCCTTCGCATCACCCGGCGCGAGCGCCTCGGTGGTGGAGTAGCCCGAGGACTGGAGGCTGTTGTTGATGTCAGCCTTGGGAACGACGATCAGCTCCCTGACGTTCGATTCTTTTGTCAGCCTGTTCCTGATCGCCTCGGCGGCCTGAACGCCAAGGTCCTTGTCGGCGCTTTGGAGCGTCGGGATCATGACTCGCTCGACCGGCCCCTTCTGCGCTTCGGATGTGGTAGCTCCGAAGGACAGACAGACCGCGGCGGCGAATACGAAAGACAGACCTGAACAACTATTACGTGCCTTCAAGGGTGTAACCTCCAATGCGTTGACCAATCTTACCCCGACCCTGGCGGGTGGGTCCCGAGAATCGTTCCATGAGCGAGGAGGGACTCGAACCCCCGACATCCTGCGTGTAAGGCAGGCGCTCTAACCAACTGAGCTACTCGCCCGGTGCAGAAACCGAGCCGGTGTTCCTATCCCAGAATTGCCAGTGGCACCAGGACGCAGTATCCCACTGTGAGCAGGATCGGCGCAAGCGTTTCTCCACCCCTGATGAGGTCGGCGTAACCGACGAGAAGCACGACGGCAGCGAGAATCCAATAAATCCACGACCGCCGTGTCGCGGACCCGGATCTGGTGCCGGACATGCCGGCGAAATCGGTTTTGGCCATAAGCGACGTAGTGTAGAGCGCGCGGAAATCGGTGTCAACCCGAAAGATAGCGCGTTTGTCAGCTCGGACGCCCACCCTATGTGTAGTGGAGCTCCACCCAGTCCCGATAGCTGCCGTCCATGACGCCCCGCCACCACGACTCGTTCGCGACGTACCAATTGATGGTCTTTCTCAGGCCACTGTCGAACGAATCGGCCGGCCCGTACCCGGTCTCCAGTGTCGCTTTCATGGCGTCTACGGCGTAGCGCCGGTCGTGGCCGGGCCGGTCGGGAACGAAAATGATCAGCTCCGCGGTGTCGCCGCCGAGCGCGGCCGGGCACTTCGGGAATTTCTCCCGCACCTTCTCATCCTTCGCAAAGAGCGTGTTCAGCTGTGCGCAGATCCCGCGCACCACGTCGATGTTCTTCCGCTCTGAATTGCCGCCGAGATTGTAGGTCTCGCCAAGACGCCCCTTCTCCAGCACCCGCTCGATTCCCCGACAGTGATCCCGCACGTATATCCAGTCACGGATCTGCAGCCCATCACCATAAACTGGAAGCCGCTTGCCCTCGAGCGCGTTCACGATGGTGAGTGGAATGAGCTTTTCCGGAAAGTGATACGGTCCGTAGTTGTTGGAGCAGTTAGTGGTGGTGACGGGCAATCCGTAGGTGTGGAAGTAGGATCTGACGAGGTGGTCCGAACCCGCTTTGGAAGCCGCATACGGCGAGTTCGGAGCGTAGGCCGTCTCCTCAGTGAACGGCGGAGCCGTCGGCGACAGAGTACCGTAGACCTCGTCCGTCGAGATGTGGTGAAAGCGCGTCGGTCCAGCCGACCAATCCTCCGACCATGCGGCGCGCGCCGCTTTCAGCAGCTCGTGGGTGCCGCGGACATTGGTATCGATGAACGGATCGGGCCCGTGAATGGAGCGGTCGACGTGCGACTCGGCTGCGAAATGCACGACGGTGTCTATTCCCTCGCGCTTCATGATGTCGCGCACCGCATCGGTGTCGCGGATGTCGGTCTTGCTGAAGCTGAAACGCGGGTGGTTCGCGACCGGCTCGAGGTTGGAAAGGTTGCCGGCATATGTCAACGCATCGATCCCGACCACGGTGTCGCCGGGGTGATGCTCGACCCAATAGTGCACGAAGTTCGTTCCGATGAACCCGGCGGCGCCGGTCACGAGCATTCTACGCATTGCCGGAAATTCCTTGCGTCATGTTCTGATAGGTGATCGAGATGTGCGAAGCTTCAGTTCCTGATTGAGTCATCGTATGTCAGCATCTCTCGAAGCTTCATGTTAAACGGCGCAGAGCCTCAGGATAAGTTGCGCCATATCGGAGGCGGCTGAAACGTGGTCCGCCCCCGCGAGCGCGAGTGCTGCCTGCGGCATACCATATATGATCGAGCTTTCGCGGTCCTGGACCACGCCGAGGCCCCCGACTTTTCTGATCCGAAGCAGTCCTTCCGCACCATCATGGCCCATCCCGGTAAGGACGATTCCAATTGCGGCCGAGCCGAAGCTGTCGGCGATGCTTGCGAAAAGCGGATCCGCGGCCGGCCTGACTCCCCATATTGCGGGCGAGGAGTCGAGCCGCAGCTTCGCGTCGCCCGGTGAGCCCGAGACCGTTAGGTGGTGCCCACCGGGCGCGATATAAACGCGGTTCTCGAGCACCGGCTCTTCGTCTTCGGCCTCACGGACTGTCAGAGGGCTCAGAAGATTGAGTCGATTCGCGAGACTGCGCGTAAAGTCACGAGGCATGTGCTGCACGATCAGGATGGCAGCTCCGACCTCAGCAGGGAGATGCGGTATGATCTCGCCAAGGGCGCGCGGACCCCCGGTCGAGGACGCGATGCAAACGACCCGCTTTGCCATCCGCGGCAGCGTCTCCGGCGTCGCACTCTCGTCGACGGCCACCGTCGGTCGCGCCGGGGTGCGCACTCCCGACAGATTCATCGCTCGCGCGGCGTTGAGAGCCGCCACCAGTTCTGAGCGCACCGTGACCAGGTCGATGCTGACCGGACCGGACGGCTTGCGCACGAAATCGACGGCTCCGCGCTCG
>JBDSRC010000147.1:0-7539 GCA_039929505.1 Gemmatimonadaceae bacterium | reverse complement strand
AAACGGTGACGCTCAAGGTGGACGGAATGACCTGTGGCGGGTGCGTCTATGGGGTGCGGAAGGTGCTGACTCGGCTCCCCGGCGTATCTAAGGCAGAGGTGACTTACGAGCAGAGCCGCGCTGTCGTCACCTACAAGCCCGCGGCCGTTACCGTCGCAAAGATGATCGCAGCTATCAAGACGCTCGGCTATACGGCGACGGTCGTCGCTCCCGCGTCTGATAGATAGCTCACCCGAGGCGCAGCCCGCGTGCCCTTGCGCCGAGGATGCTCGATGTCCTGCCGATCGCGGTGGCGCAGCGGTGGATGACCTTCGCATCGCGCGGTTTCCCCGATCTATAGCTTGGCATTGCGGTCTTTATTGTGCCGGGGCCGTGACTTCGAATGAATGTCCGAAAGTCTGTTTCCATCATGAAGTGAAAGGAATCGGCAACCGCGGTGTCTTACATCAGTGGGCCCTTTCCACCTCACCGAAAAGACAGGAGACATAATGCGGCGACACCAACATCTGCTTCCGATTTTCCTCTTCATGCTGGCCGCCTGCGCGGACCAGAGCCGAATATCTGGCTCGGTCGCTGACGATCGAATGCCGGAGATTGCCGCGTCGCGTGGAGTAGCGCAGGCGAGCGCGTCAGCGGAGCATGAGTACCGGGTAACGATCGAGAACATGACGACAGGCCAGGTCTTCTCACCCGGCGTCATCGCAACCCATACGAAATCGGCGAGCGTGTGGGAAGTGGCAAGCCAGGCGTCTGAAGGCATCCGGAAGATCGCAGAAGATGGAGACGAAGCGACGGCGGTAAGCGAGCTTTCAGGTGCGCCGGGGGTCTTCGAGGTAATCTCGACACTGGCGCCAATCAACCGGATCGGAGGCCCAGCTGGTTTGCCAAGGTCCCGGACGTTCACGATCGGGGCGTCGGCCAACGCCAACCGACTGTCGATCGCGGTCATGATCATCTGCACCAACGACGGCATCACGGGGATCAGCGGCGTGAAGCTCCCGGGTGGCTTCAAACCGGAGTCGCACCTTGTCGGCGCGTGGGACTCCGGGACCGAACAGAACAATGAACGTTTCAGCCAGATCGTCGATCCCTGTCAGATGGCCGGCCCAGTCGCCGCGCCGCCCGATGGCAACGGTCGAGTCGCAACCACCGGCGTCATTGCCAGACACCCTAATATTACGGGTGTTGGTGATCTAAGCGTGACGCTTCACGGCTGGCAGTTCCCGGTAGCCCGCATCACCGTACAACGACTGCGATAAGAAGATTTCCGGGCATCGGCCGCGCACTGCTGATCCTGCGCGGCCGGTGGACCGGGTGAAGTAATTGAGCCGCCGCGATTCCGGACTCAATCAAATCCTTGCCACCTCGGTTCTATGAACACATAGACGTGCCAGAGTGTATTGCTTGCAGACACTTTCCTGCTCCCTGAAGGTCGGTTTTCGACATCCTGCTCTCTGTCTGTTTGCTGCGTTTCTCGCCGCCATCCCGCTCCGTGACGCCCGCGGCCAACAATCGGCGGAGTGGCGGACAGATTTCCGACGCCACACTGTGCCGCTCTCGGAGATCGTACCGGGAGGACCGCCCAAGGATGGGATTCCCGCACTCAGTCGCCCACGGCTTGAAAGCGTAGCCTCTGCGGATCGGTGGTTGGCGACGCGGGAGCCGGTGATGGTTGTCGAGCACGATGGAGTGGCGCGCGCCTACCCTCTGCAAATCCTCATCTGGCACGAGATCGTGAACGACAACCTGGGCGATCTTCCAATCGCCGTGACATTTTGCCCGCTGTGTAATACGGCGCTGGTGTTCGACCGCCGCCACAAGGGACGAGTCCTCGACTTTGGTACAACCGGGCGGCTCCGCCATTCCGATCTCGTAATGTATGACAGGCTGACGGAGAGCTGGTGGCAGCAAGCAACGGGTGAGGCGATCGTCGGTGCGATGGCCGGTGACGCACTCACTCTGATCGAATCGCAGACAATGGCCTGGTCCGATTTCAAGCGCGCCTACCCCACAGCCCAGGTTCTCTCGAAGAAGACTGGGTACGATCGTCCATACGGCACGAATCCGTACGCGGGTTACGATGCTCCTGGTGGATCCCCGATCGCGGCGTTCTTCAAGTCCAAAACCGACGCGCGATTGCCGGCAATGGAGCGTGTCGTGGCTGTGCGACTGGAGCGTGAGGCAGTGGCCTACCCGTTCTCGCGGCTGCGCTCCGTGCGCGTCATGAACGACGTGATCGCGCGGCGGCCGATCGCAGTCTTCTGGGCACCGGGAACCGCAAGCGCGCTCGACAGAACCGATGTGGCGAGCGGACGCGACGTCGGCGCCACCGGTGTGTTCGACCGCCGGCTCGCGAATCGTACGCTCACGTTCGAGCCCGCCCAGGGCGGTGGCTTCCGCGACCGCGAGACAGGAACGCGCTGGGACCTTTTCGGGAACGGGCTCAGCGGGCCACTTCGCGGCCGGCGATTGCTGCGAATTCCGTACGGGGATTTCTTCTGGTTCGCGTGGGCGGTATTCCGGCCGGACACTCGCATTGTGCGATAGTCTTGTCGCCCGTGACAACGATCCGCGCGATGCCGAGTATGCAGTGGCCACCCTCCCGGGCGCACCGCCTACGCCCACGGGGGCGATTGAATTTCCTATCGCCAAGCGTCCGTCGGGAGAAGCCTTTTCCGGCCACCGATGCGCATCTTACATTGTCTTACATGACTCAAACCGTGACTATTCGACTCGACCGGGATCTTGCCCGCGCCTCGCGCGCATCAGTCGCCGTCTCGGGCTAACACGCAGCGATATAATTCGTGATGCCCTCCGCCGCCAGCTTGCGCTGCTTCAATTCGAGGGTGCGCGCCAGCGAGTTGCGCCCTTTGCGGAAGCGGCTGGCTTTCTCACTGATGAAGACGTGATGCGCGATGTGTCGTGAGGGTCTTTCTCGACACCAATGCTCTGATCAGCGCATTTGCGACTCGTGGGCTGTGCGCCGATCTCTTTCGAAGCGTAATCGCCGAGCACGATCTTGTCGTTGGCGAAATTGTCCTGGAGGAATTCCGCCGCGTATTGCGAACGCGATTCAAAATGCCACGTGATAGAATCGACCAGGCCGAGGAACTATTACGTTCCTATGAGGTGATCGCCCGACCGACGGCGAAGGATCCGGTGCTGCTGCGGGATTCGGATGATCGTTGGGTTCTTGCCAAGGCTCGTGCGGAAATATCGATGTGCTTGTCACGGGTGACTCGGACTTTTTGAACATTCGGGATCAGGCGGGTCTTCGCATCGTGACGCCGCGCGAGTTCTGGTCCGAGCTCCGCGCTATCTGATGTACCGGTCCCAAGTTCCATACTGCTGCAAAAGTCTTCCGCGCGGAATACTGAGGAGAATGAGGACCGTCCCAACCAATACGTTAATCCATTCGGCCGCGCCGCTGGCGCCGCTCAATATCCAGGGCGAAAGCACCACCCACGCTCCCATAAACATGTTGATGAAGCGCACCGGTCGAGCAACCTCCGCCCACGCAATCACAGCAAAGGTCACCACCAGTGCACCTACCAGATGATTGCTGTCGGCCATAGCACCAGTCGTTCCAAAGACGGACGGAGCAAACATCAGCCAGACTCCCAGCAACGCGCTTGCAGCAAGTGTCCACGGCGCCGTCATACCGCGAATTCCCCCTCGGTATATCTGCATAAGCGGAGAAGTGAAATTACCGGCGCGCGGATCATCGCCTCCGCCGGGAAGCTCCCCGCCAAACCAGAAGGTACGCCAGAATGATTTCCCCTCCTGGCGACTCTGCACGAGGAACTGGACCATCGCCACAACTTCATCCAGCGTGAGCGGAATCATCACGAGCATCGCGAGTGCGGTCGCAAGACAGATCGTGCACCACGCTCCCACCGCCACCGGCTGCAAGATCACGAGCACTATGCTCGTGATGCCGAGCGGAATTACGAGAATGCCAAAAAACGTGACCATCCATGGCATCGTCCGCCATCTCCGCTTGTCACCCATGAGTCCCATCAACACTTCAAACATGTACGTGGTTGCGCCGAGACCCGCGTCGGAGATCGGCCACGCGCGGGATACATCGGACGTGAGCACACGTACGGTTTGGTCACCAAAGAAAGGATCCCACGCACTCGCGATGTGACCGAGTTGATACGCCGCCATGTATCGCGCGCCAACGAGCCCGATCAATCCCAGAGCGATAATCGGTGCGCGCTGCAGCCAGGATGAAGGATTGTACGACCAGCCGCGCGGGAGATCGGGGCCACCCATCGGCATTCCCATCGGCAGGAGAATGGCGAATGCTATGACCAGTGCGCCGACGAGAGTGTCGTTCAGGTAGCCGGCGGCGGTGGGCGCCCAGAATACGAGTGGCGCGAAGATCAGCCAGACTCCTACGAACCCACTCGCCCAGGCTGCCCATCCGCGCCGGCCGGAAAGCGCGAGCGTCGCAAATACAATTAGAAGTGCACCGCTGGCGACGTCGCTTTTTACCATGGCGCCGCTGGTGTAGCCCAGCGTGGCGGGACCCGTCACAAGCCAGAGCCCAAGCATCATGAGGATCGGATTCACCCACGGTGACATGCTGCTCGGCGCTATCATCATGGCGCGCATGTGATCGCCGGAATTTGACATGTCCATCTCTGCCATGCCGCTGTCGTCGGATGGCATGTCCATGTCTGGCTTCTCCTTCCTGCCCTCTCCGCTTGACGTCGGCGACGCGCCTTCCTTCTCATTCAGCCAGGATGGCGCTTCAAGGTGATTCTCCCTGTACCAGTTGAGCGGATCCGCTTTTAAAGCCTCCACCATCGACGGGATGGTGTCGCTCAAGGAATGCTGAGCTTTCCAGTCGAGCATCGCCTGCGCACGGTCTGTATTGAGCACGAAGTCGTCATCCGCGAGCGGAACCATCCATGCTTTTATGAATGGCTTGTCACCAAGCGGATTTTTCTCCTGAAGCCATGCACCCGCTTCGGCGACTTTCTCGGGGATTATTATGGTCTTCCATTCCTTCCCATGAATAAGGCAGCCGAATTGCTCCTGTAGCTCGGCGTAGCTCAAGGCTTCCCTTTCACCGATTAACGCCGTGAATTCGGCCGGCAACTTCGTTCGGTGCGCTACTGTATTCGCGAGCGCGTCGACCAGATCGTCCAGATGCACGAATGACTGCCGCCCCTGCGTCACATCACCGGGAAAGAAATGACTGGTGAGTTGCCGCTCGTAGATGCGCTGCATCTGGTGCGCGAGTGGAATTGAATGGCCACGGTCGTCGTACACGCCGGCGATTCGCAGAATCACAATCGGAACATGACCGCGCTCCTCGAGAATGACCTTCTCAGTTTCGACCTTCGATTTCGGGTACGGCCACTTCGGGTCGAGCGGAGAGTTCTCGGTCAATCGTTCGCCTGGCGGGGACGGCGCGTGAACGAGGATGGTGCTCGAGAAAACAAATTGACCGACGTCGAATTCCTGGAGAGCGCGCAATAAACGTTGTGTTCCGCGCACCGTTACCTCTTCGTACTTATGGCTGGGCGCCCCGGAAAAGTCGTAGTACGCCGCGAGGTGAATGAACGAAGCAATCCGGTCACCATATGCGTAGCGCACGCGTCTGAGTGCGGCCGCGACACTCTCATCGGATGTCACGTCAACGCAGACGCATTCGACTTTTTCGGATTTTGGGCGGGAATCACCGTCCCGGTCGAACCCGATCAACCGGAATGAGTCCGCAAGACGCTCCAGTGTCGCGGAGCCAATAAGTCCGCTGCTGCCCGTGACGATTACAGCTTCCTTGCTCAAGTCAGTCTGCGGCTCGTCCATTGATTTCAAGCTATAAGTATGGGCGCCAAAGTGGCGTTAGCGGAGAACGGAACACACTCAGGCGCACCTGCGTCAACGTAGGATGCATACCGTCAAAAAATCTAATCGAAATGGCCGGCCATTCTTGACTCCACGTGAATTATGGAGTTGAAGCAATTGCCCATTCCCCCATTAATTCCGTGAGCAAGTGCGGTCGCGCTCGAGATTGGACAGACATTCGCGGATTCGGTACCAAGGTCATGATTGTCGAGCTACTTCCGCGTTTGCGTCCCACCGGAGATGAAGAAGCCCCCGAGGAGTTGCGACGGTGTAGGGAGTCCAAAGGAAGAAGATCTGGAAATTCACACGGGCATGAGAACCATTACAGCGAGACGGAAGGCGATAAGATAGTACTCGCGGGATGGATTCGGCCTCGGTCGGTGTCCTAATCTCAGAAGCTGGATGCGTCCACTACCGACAGAGGAGACTTCATTGAGAACAACTACTGGATTACGCGGGATTGCCGTGGCAGTTCTGGCTCTGGCCGCCGTCACCTCCGCAGACGCCCAGACGGGGAAAGGCGACCGGCCGGACATGGCGGCCATGCGCTCCCGCCTGAAAACATGGCCGAAAGCCTCGCGCGAGGCTGCCGAGTACATGATGAAAAAGTACGGGCCGCCTACGGAACGAACACCAACGATGCTGGTCTGGGGTCGCACCGGACCGTGGAAGAGAACCGTCGTCTACAATTACGAGGTGCAGCATCTCTTCCCGGGACCACACACTGACGTGATGCAGCAGTGGGTCAATTATCGCGTCCCCCCCGACAAGTTCGACGATCTTGCGTCCTATGACGGAAGCGTCGTAGTCAATCGCACAAACGGAGAGATATCCGCGCGATGTGACTTGGAAGCCGCAAACTTTCTGGCGCTGAATCTGGCAAACGAAATCGTTACCGGTGCTCGGACGGCGGAAGATGCGCGAAAAAAGTACGGCGAGCAGATAATGCTGTTCAAGGCCGGAAAGCCGGCGCCATACACGGCGCGGCTGCTGTTCACGCCGCCGACCCAAGGAACGGCCGATCCTGACCGCCCTCTCATGGAGTAGCGGGGGAAAGCCGGCATCTCGGGAAGATTCGATCGGAAAGGAGACTTCATCGTGCGACGCGCGCATCAGGTACACCCTCGAGCCTTTGAGGAGCTGGTCACCGAGCATCTCGATTCGCTGTACCGCACGGCCCTCAGGCTGGTGGGCGGCGGCGTCGCTGATGCGGAGGACCTCCTTCAGGATGCCGTGCTGCGCGCGTTCGAGCATTTCGGTCAGCTTCGAAACCAGGACGCTGGCCGTTCCTGGCTGTTCGCCATCCTCGTCCGAACGAATTTGAATCGTGTACGAGCTGCGTACCGCCGATCCGAACAGCTCACGGCGGACTTGAGTGATGGCGCGTTTGAGGAAGCACTTGCGGCGTGGCAACCGAGCGCGACCCCTGAAGAGCTTTTCGAGAGAAGGGAATCGGCAGACAGGATAGTGAAAGCCCTCGATGATCTGAACCCCGAGCTTCGCGCCGCTGTAGTCCTGACGGATGTGGAGGGCTTTTCGCAGCGAGAGGCGGCGCAGATGCTGGAAGTGCCGGAGGGCACGGTCGCTTCGCGCGTGTTCCGCGCGCGTCGTGATCTGCGCGACGCACTGAGTGAGGGAACCCAGGCACTGAGATCGAGAGGGCGAAGATGAATCCAG
>JBDSRC010000146.1:0-2506 GCA_039929505.1 Gemmatimonadaceae bacterium | reverse complement strand
CGCGCGCGCGAAGCCCGCGAAGTGAAGGGCCTCAGCCGGGACCAGCTCGATCGCCTCTCCTACCTCCTCGGCATCTACCATTCGATCCGGGTTCTGTTTCCGCACAGCAGGGAAACCCGCGACGCCTGGGTGTCGCGCGCGAATACATCGTCACTTTTCGCTGGGCGCTCGCCACTCGAGGTGATGCGCTCCGGGATGATCGGCCTTTATCAGACCTTCGCGCACCTCGCTGCCGCGCGGAGCTGAGGCCTGTCGAAAACAGCCGGCAAATCGAGCGATCTCGAGCCGAAGCGGATAGCCTGGAAGCGGTCGGTGAAGCTCGTCGCGACGATCTATCCTCCAATCGAGGTCTTCGACGAAGTCGCTGATGCGTCTGATCTCGACGCGCTGCTCGCGCTCCGTGTGCGAACAGATCCACTCCTTGGCGAGGGAATCCAGCGAGCGCTGACCATCCCTCCCGAAGACCGCGCGTACGGCCCCGGAGCCGGTTACGTCATGGCCCCCTTCGCGCATCCCTCAGTAGAAGGGACGCGGTTTGGTCCCCCGGCTCTCTCCGCGCCCTCGTTCGGCGTCTACTACTCGGCGCGGGACGAAGCGACATCGATCGCCGAGGTCCGGCATCATCGGACGGCATTTTTGCGAGCGACGAGGGCGGTGGGGCAGGACCTCGACTTCGAGGTGATCACGGCGCCGGTCAAGGGCTCCCGCTTTTTCGACCTACGCGATAGGAAGAAAGAATTCCCCGCCATCTACTCACCGACGGATTACTCGCGCTCGCAGCGCTTTGCCGTCGAGGTCAGGGGAAAGGACGCCGACGGAATCGCCTACGACAGCGTGCGCCGGGTCGGGGGCGAGTGTCTGGCCGTCTTCCGGCCGCGGTGCGTGGGACCGTGCAATGTCGTGAAGCAGCTGATCTTCAGGTGGGACGGGGACGACATCAGCGCCGTGCTGGAGGCGCACCAGCTGGGCTAACGGGGCTCGCGCTCCTTGCTGGATTCCGAGAGAAGTTTCGTCGTGAATCTCTGCCCTTCAGTAATGCGCTCGACCTCGACGGCCATCGCTTCGATTGCGTGCTCGATTCGTTCGAGACGGTAGCTCACATCCTCGGGGACGCGCGAATTCTTGGCTTCTCCGTCGATCTTTCGCGAATACACCTTGATCAGTGCCATTCCGAGCACAACGATGATGGCGGTAACGAACGCGCCGAGCATCACGATTACCTGGGGCATTTAGAGTGTCCTATTCGGCATCCGCGCCGCTCTGAGATGATGAGTGTTCCGACCCTCTCCTAACGTTCTCGAAGGGTAAACAGTTCCATTGGTCGAACGCTCGACTGTTCTCCGATCTGTCAAGTGTTTTGGTACTCGTCGGTCACGAATGATGCCGACTCGCCAACACGTTGCTCTAGTTTGGGCAAATGTCGAATGCCAGCCAGGTAATGGGTCTCCGCGGAGAAGGTGTGGCAGCAAGGTGGCTCCACGTGCATGGCTGGGAGATCGCGGAGCAAAGATTCCGCAACGGCCACCGGGATATCGACCTGGTGGCGACGCGCCGGGCCTGCAACGGGACGGAACGCACGGTCGCGTTCGTTGAGGTCAAGACGCGGGCATCGCTGGCGTTCGGCGGTCCCCTGGCGAGTGTGGGCTGGCGCAAGAAACGCGAGCTCAGCCGTTCCGCCAAGGTCTGGATAGCGCGCCACCGGATGCCGGGCGACACCTTCCGCTTCGATGTGATCGGAGTGATCCTTGGTCCTCGACACGTGCGAGTCCAGCACGTGGAGAACGCATTCATGTTGGAAAAATAGATCTTGAACTTCATGCGATAGCTTCGTAGTTTGTTCGGGTACCGGCAAATCTGGCATTTGCCTGCTTTCCCGGGCCCAAACGCTAACCACAGGTGAATGAGATGTCCCTTCAATCGGTTCAGGAAGACAAGAAGAAGGCGTTGAGCCTGGCAATCGCCCAGATCGAGAAGAACCACGGCAAGGGCGCCATCATGAAGCTGGGATCGACCGACTCGCGCGTCCGGGTCGATGCGATCTCGACGGGCGCCATCAACCTCGACGCCGCGATTGGCGTCGGCGGAATTCCCCGCGGCCGCGTCACCGAGATCTATGGGCCCGAGTCGAGCGGCAAAACCACCCTCTGCCTCCACGTCGTCGCCAACGCGCAGAAGGCCGGCGGAGTCGCGGCCTACATTGACGCCGAGCACGCGCTCGATACCGATTACGCGGTCAAGCTCGGCGTGGACGTCGAGAGCCTCCTCGTCTCGCAGCCCGATACCGGGGAGCAGGCGATGGAGATCTGCGAGATCCTCGTCCGCTCCGGCGCCGTCGATGTAGTCGTGATTGACTCGGTGGCCGCGCTCGTTCCCAAGGCGGAGATCGAGGGTGACATGGGCGAGTCGCACATGGGACTGCAGGCGCGGCTCATGAGCCAGGCCCTTCGGAAGCTCACCGGCGCGATCGCGCGCTCGAAGACCTCCGTCATCTTCATCAATCAGCTGC